>JAABPY010000171.1 GCA_011391735.1 Sulfuricurvum sp.
AACGATAACCAACCATGCAATCCCCAATGACAAGCGCATCCCTGTAAAAATAAAAGGGACGGCTACGGGGAGGATAATCTGAAACACTCTCTCAAACGCCGTGAGTTGTAACACTTTGGCAACGTTGAGATAATCCTCACTCACGCTGCGTACTCCCAACGCTGTATTGATAATAATGGGCCAAATAGAGGTGATAAAGATGACAAAAATTGCCGTCATATCAACATCTTTAAAGACAAACAACGCCAAGGGTAACCACGCAAGGGGTGATACGGGTTTTAAAATTTGAATGTACGGATTAAAAGCCGTTTGCGCCGCCTTGGACATTCCAATGAGTAAACCAACGGGGATACCTACTAAAATAGCGAGGGCAAATCCACCAAATACCCGTCTAAGTGAACTTATTAACTGTAAGGCAACTCCCTGATCTCCCGCACCATTGTTGTAAAATGGGTCGGAGAGGACGATGCGCAATTCGTTTCCTGTTTCCATTGGGGTTGGAAACCCAGGAATTTTAACCGAAATGGTTGACCATACCGCGATAAGGACACCAAAAAGCAGTGTAGGTAATGCGATAGTGTTGATGGTTTTTAGTAGCATAGATGCCTCCTTGGGTCAGTTTTTTTTACTTCACTTTCCATTTATTCACTTTAGCTAATGCCTCTTTTGTGATCTTTGGATGTTTTATGGGGGTACTATAGATGTAATCAACCACTTTATTCGGATCAAATACTAAACCGTCCATAAATTTGTTGTCAGCCGTTTTCCCCTCAATTTTCCATCCTGTTACAGGAAGGGGATAATTGACCTCTTTGGCTGCTTTAGCAAACAAATCGGGACGGTAAACATTTTCAACCGTTTTTTTCATATCAATAGCGTGATCAAGTTGTCCCCAGCGAACCATTTGGGATACTTGCCATAAGCCGTGGCTGTAATACGGATAAAGAGCTTGTTTTTTACCAAATACATTGAAATTTGGCATAGGGGTATTGATTCCATTGGTGAACATATACGTACCTGTCATGGAGTTGTCGATAACATCCGTCGGAGCATTAACGTACGCTTTACTGGATAGAATTTTAGAAGCCTCTTTACGATTGTTCCATGAAGCATCCAGCCACATCCCCGCTTCAATGACCGCTTCAATCATCTGCTTGGTCGTTTCGGGATATTTATCGGCGAACTCTTTTTGTACCCCTAACACTTTTTCAGGACCATTCTCCCAAAGTTGATACCCTGTGATAACCACTTTTCCGATATTGCCCATAACAGCACGTTGTCCCCATGGCTCACCGACACAAAATCCGTCGATATTGCCAGCCGTCATGTTCGCTACCATTTGGGGAGGGGGGACGACTTTGAGAGCAACATCGACATCGGGATCAACTCCTCCTGCGGCCATCCAGTAGCGTAAATGATAGTTATGGGTACCTGTTGGAAATGTCATTCCAAACTCAGGAACTCCTATCTTTTTAGTGGTAATTACTTTTTTAAGGGCAACAGCAGACCCCTTTTTCGTAGCAATAGGATCAGCTGCCATCATTGCGTCGTACATTTTATTCGATACCGTAATTGCATCTCCATTTTGTCCCAATGCCATCAACGCAACCATATTTTTTTGGGTACTTCCAACACCTAAAGTAGATGCGATGGGCATGGCCGCAAGCATGTGCGACGCATCGAGTTCGCCTACCGTCATTTTGTCACGGACATTTGCCCATGATGCCTCTTTACTCAGCTCTACATTGAGACCATGTTTGGCAAAGAACCCTTTTTCCTTAGCGATGACGAGCGCCGCACAATCGGTCAATGGGATAAACCCAATCTTAATATCTTTTTTCTCAACGGCTGCCATTGCAATGGATGCAGCAAGTGAGAGCAATACTACACTTTTTCCCAAAAAATTTAAACCTTTCATCTGAAAGCTCCTTAACAAGATTTTTTTATCTGAAATAATTATAGGGGATAAATCTCGATAAGTGACCAGTTTATTGATTAAAAAATATACAATTCAAGATTTTTTTATCTTAAATAAGAATTTTGCATGAATATGTTATAAAATTGGTATTGATATTTTGAAAATAAAAGGAATTTTATGAAAAGACGAGACTTTATAGCACTTGGTGCTGTAGCTGTTGCAAGTGGGCTATATGCTTCGGAAAACGGGGAAATCACAACATCTCGAAGTGTTGATGCTGAAGTATTAATACCTAAAGCATTGAATTTTGATCCTAAAAAGCTCGAAGGAATATCTGAAAAGATGATTCTTTCACATCATCAAAACAATTACAGCGGTGCGGTTAAACGAGCCAAGGCTATTGAAGAAAAAATTGTTGCATTGAGCTCAAGTGCACAGCCCTTTGAACTTGGATCATTGAAACGTGAAGAGATGGTAGCGCTTAATTCAATGATTTTGCATGAATATTATTTTGAGAATTTAGGGCAAAGCGGTACGATAAGCTCACAATCAAAATCAATGATAGAAAAAAGTTTTCGTAGCCTAATCGAATGGGAAAATGAATTTAAAAAAATGGCACTTTCATTAAGCGGTGGATCGGGATGGGCATTATTGGTATATAACCACCGATTGAAACGGTTGGAAAATATTTGGTCGTGGGATCATTTGCATGGTTTGTGGGATTCAGAGATTATTCTTGCATTGGATATGTATGAACACTCTTATCAAATGGATTTCGGTGCAAATGCAAAAGGATATGTGGAAGTATTTTTTAAAAATATTAATTGGGATGTAATAAACAGCCGAATTCTAGCAATTCGCTAACGATTAAATTCGTTTGACTTTGCGTTGCATGACATCTTCGGTGATTTCACTTAAACGCATGGCGTGATACATGATGAGCATTTCTTGTCGCCATACATCCCATTGGGCATGGAGTGCACATGGTTTTTCAGCTTCACAATCGCCAATCCCAAGGACACAAGCATCGAAAAAAGCGCTGCCATCTACGGCGTCAATGATGGAGAGGAGGGTGATGTCGGATCCATTTTTTGCGAGGGTAACTCCACCTGATGCACCGCGTTGAGAGATTAAAATTCCTGCATGAACGAGTTTTTGGAGCGACTTTGCCATAAAATGAAAAGGCAGTTCCAATGACTCACTGATCTCTTGTATTCGATGAAACTCCCCCTTTGGTTTTGTGGAGAGCCATACGGCGGCTCGGATGGTGTCTTGGCAGGCGGAGGAGAGCATAAAAAAACCTTTATTTAGTAACGTATAGATAAAACGTGATGATTTCAACGATAAAGAGAAGTATAAACCCTATTTTATAAAAAGTTGCAGGTGAGCGTTCAATTAGGGGAACCTCTTTTGAAAAATAGGGTTTTACTTTTTCAGGTGCTTTAAGTTCGTAGAAAAATTCGGAATAGTGGGCGTAACGCTCGCTAGGGTCAGCTGCAATGGCACGCATAATGATCGAATCCAGCCATAAAGGGATATTGCTGTTAAGTTTGACGGGGCGTTTGGGTGTTTTAAAGGTTGGCGTTTGAAACGGCTCAATTTCGCCATAGGGAAGAACACCTGTAAGCGCCCAATACAGTGTTACCCCGATAGAGAAAATTTCAGTTGATTCGTTGATAATCCCCCCCGTAAAACGCTCAGGGGCGAGATAGCTAGGGGTGCCTGCACGAGAATTAGACGAAAAAATCTCAACAATAGAACCAAAATCGACCATTTTGAAATCAACACCTGCTTCCCCCACTTTTTTCGTGACGAGGATATTCTCAGGCTTGATGTCTCCGTGAGTCAGCCCCAAATGGAGTAGATGAGCTTCAGCTTTGTGTAAAAACTTCCCTAAGGCAATCGCGGTATCGATAGAGAGGGGTCGATTTTTGAGATAATCGCGCAAGTTAATCCCCTCGACAAGCTCCATAAGATAATAACGCATCGTCCGATCCTCTGGAACCCATGCGTGACCAAACGCTTTGTGGGTAACTTGTTTGGCATACCATGCTTCACGGACAAATGCGTCAAGGGCATCAGGATCATCGGCGGACATGGGAAACTTCATGACAAAAGTTTCATAATCTTTTCTAACTTTCCAAATACGACGGTGTTTCATTAAGGGGGAGGTGAGGGTATACGCATCAATTATTTGCCCTTCATGTAATAACTTAGGGATAGGGAGTAGGGTATTTTTAATCGTATGGAGAGGATCGAGCCCTTCTATACGAAAAATTTGTAAACTCATATCGTCGCGATCTTTTGGGAGGGCGTTTCCAGAGACGTGAGTGACGATGCTTTTTGCACCCAACCCTTTTTGTATCAGTTCTAAAAAAGAGACATTATCGATGAGATTATAAACCCCATCACTGCAAAGGATGAGGGTGTCCCCCACAGCTATATGTGTGGAGAGAATCGGGAGATCAATATTTTCGGACAGTCCGCACGCTTGCGTGAGTACGTGGGACATATACTCATCATCCATGGTGTGATCGGTACTTAGTTGCCGTAATTCACCCTCTGGTGAGTAAAGATAAATACGTGAATCACCGAGATTGAGGGTATAGAGGGTTTCACCTTCGATGACCGCAAGACATAGGGTGGTGAGAAGCTCTATCTTTTCGTATTGCGACATGGATTCTTTAAATAAAAGATTGTTGATATGACGGGTGAATACTTCCATCGTTTTGGGAATATCCCACGCTTTTGGACGGGTTTTAAACTGGTCGATAAAAAATTTAACGCATTGACGCGCCGCACTTCCGCCACGCTTCGCACTTCCGACTCCATCGCATAAGACGCTGACAAATAAGGTATTGTCTATGATGGTAAAGGCACACGCATCATCCCCAATACAATCGAGTTTTGGAAGAATGAATTGTGAAGATTGGAGTTGTAACATTTATATTTTTGCTCCTGAAACTGCGCCCCACGTTGTTCTCCAACGCGTTTTAACCAGACTGATACCACTCATTGCGACAAGAACCATTACACCGAAGATCAAAAATCCGGCGGTATATCCCTCAAATGCGCCCTGAGACCATCCGAATGTCTTGATAAGAGCTGTACCGCCCAAACCGCCTGCTGCGCCGATAAGCCCTGTCATAACGCCGATGTCTTTACCAAAACGTTGCGGAACAAGTTGAAACACTGAACCGTTCGCCATTCCGAGATTCGCCATGATAAGAAACATCACGATAATCGCTGCCCAAAACGGAAGCTTAATAAAGGCACTGATGAGAGAAAGAACGACAATCATACCAAAAAAGATGTAAAGGGATTTAATCCCCCCCATTTTATCAGCAACTGCACCACCGACTGGACGAAGCATTGCCCCTGCAAAAATACAAAGTGCTCCAAAATATCCAGCGATGACTTTGACGTTTTCTTCATTCATTACATCAATTCCAAAGGCGCTCATATCGGCTTGGTAAGTGTTCATCAAATAAACTTTCATGTAGTTGGCAAATCCGATAAATCCACCGAAAGAGACGGCATAAAAGAGGTTAAACCACCATGTATCACGATCACGCATGAGTTTCATGTAATCGGCTAATTTTTTAGGATTAGGTTTGTACACACTCACAGGTGCGTCTTTTGCCATGAGCATATAGGCTACCAATACAATACTTGATAAAATCCCACCGACCAAGAAGACCGATGCCCATCCCCAAAGTTCTGCAATCTTAGGGGCAAACAAAAAGTCAATAACAACCCCGATATTTCCAGCCCCTGCAATCCCAAGAACTGTTCCTTGAAGACGTGGCGGATACCATTGACCCGCTTGCGGGAGTGCTACGGCAAACGATGCACCTGCAAAACCAAGACCCAATGCAACAAGAAGAAGCTGATTATAGGTAATAGAATCCGCACTGATATACACCAAAAAGAGTGTGGCGATTACGATAACCTGAGAAACAAGAGCGGTTTTTTTCGCTCCAAACTTATCAACAAACACACCCAATACAATACGCAGCAGTGCACCCGCAAGTACCGGAACCGCAAGCAGTGTCGCTTGCTGATCATCACTCATAGTAAATCCACGAAGTGAAAGGCTTTCACCAATCTCGGTTGCTAGTGGTCCCAACATCGTCCACATCATAAAACTAAAATCAAAATATAAGAAAGCGGCAAACAGCGTTGGCCAGTGCCCCTCTTTTTTTAATTCGCCGAATTTCATTGCTAACTCCTATTTAAGATTTTTTTATCTGAATAATTGTAGCAAGACTCACACCATAATAAGTACACAAAGGTGATTAAAAAATAGACAGTCTATCTACTTACTAATGAAGCTTACAACGAAAGATTTTTTTATTTGAGAATGGTTATTAATTTAAAATAAGGTATAATTTCTCCCTAAAGATATTGTGTCAACTATGGAATCAGTAATGAATAAAAATTCAATGACCCTTTTAACCGCATGTAGCAAGGGGGGTGTTTGTACGGTACTTAAAAATAATGCAACGGGACCCCTTAAACAGCGTCTTATTGCGTTTGGATTACTCAAAGGTGCTCAAGTGAGAATGCTTGAATGCGCCCCTGGGAAAAGCACTTTTGAGATTAAAGTGGGAAATGTAAGTCTGGCATTGCGAAAAGAGGAAGCACAACTCATCGAGGTCTCTGATGTCCGATAATAATGCGGTGTGTCAAATTGATGGGAAAAACCTCAAAATTGCTCTAGTAGGGCAGCCCAACGTCGGTAAAAGTATGCTCATCAACTCCGTTAGTAATGCACGGCTTCATGTGGGGAACTTCACGGGGGTGACGGTGGAAAAAACGGAAGTGTTGTTTGAATATGAAGGGTATCATTTCACCGTTGTGGATCTCCCAGGAACCTACGCTTTTACTGATTACTCCATCGAAGAGCGGGTGACCCATGAGTTTTTGACGAATGAAAAATATGATCTCATTATCAACGTCCTTGATTCTACGAATATGATTAAAAATTTGCAACTCACCGCAGAGCTGATGACAATGAGTAAAAAGCTTGTTGTGGCACTGAATATGTCCGATGAGGCGGACAAAGAGAACATAGAGATTAACGCCCCTTATTTATCACAACTGTTGGGGATTGCGTGTGTGCGTGTCTCAGCGGCAGCAAAAACAGGGTTAGAAGAGCTGATGTCAGCTGTTATAAAAGTGCATGAAGCCCCCTATCAAGAACAAAAACTAATCTTTAGCGAAGCGGTCGAAGAGGAGATTGGAATATTGACCGATTATCTCAATCGGCACCGCTTTAAAGCGATGATTTCCAATCGTAATATCGCCATCAATTTACTCCAACAAGAGAAAAAGACCTATCGACTCCTTCATGATGATCCGATATGGACAGAACTTCAACCGATGCTTATCGAAGCGGATCACCATATTGCCCTCCATCACGACAGCGAGGATGTCAAAGAGATATTCGCCGAGGAGTATTTTGCCTTCAATCGGGGGATTATTGCCGAAGCGGTCAAAGTAAAATCCAAAGGTGTCGAGCAAAAAACGACGACGGAGAAAATTGATGCCGTCCTCATTCATCCCATTTTTGGAATCCCCATTTTTCTCTTTTTTATGTGGTCACTCTTTCAGCTTACCTTTGAGATAGGTTCCATCCCCATGGAGTGGATCAATGCTTTTTTCGGTTGGTTCGGGGATCTTATTGGTTCGACGATTAGTAATGATGAGATACGGTCGTTGGTTGTGGATGGGGTGATTGCAGGGGTGGGGGCAGTTGTCCTTTTTGTCCCCAATATTGTTATTTTATTTGTGGGAATAGCACTCCTTGAATCGACGGGGTATATGTCTCGTGTTGCGTTTTTATTGGATGGATTTTTCCATAAATTTGGGCTCCACGGACAATCATTTATCCCCCTTGTGACAGGCTTTGGATGTTCGATTCCTGCCTATATGTCAGCACGCATTCTAAAAAATGACCGTGATCGCTTACTCACCCTTTTTATTATCGGCTTTATGAGCTGTGGGGCACGTTTGCCAGTATATGTCCTATTTACGGGGGCGTTTTTTGGTTCCCAAATGGCAGGGAATGCCCTTTTTGGGATCTATATTTTAGGGGCAATGATTGGTTTAATAGCGGCAAAAGTGTTAAAAATGACAGCGTTTAAGGGTGCCGATGAGCCATTCGTGATGGAAATGCCCAAATACCGTCTCCCTTCCGTCAAATTGATTTGGCATACAGTCGTCACCAAAACTATCATGTATCTTAAAAAAGCAGGGACATTTATTGCTGCTGCGTCACTGTTGGTATGGTTTTTGAGCACCTACCCCAAAGATACCCATCTCACCCAAATCTATACAGCCAAAATCGAGGGTGCAACGTCACCCCAAGAAGCCAAAGGTTTGGAAAATAAGCTTGCCGAGGAGCAACTTTCCCAGAGTTTCATCGGGATGATCGGTCATGGAATCGAGCCATTCTTTCAACCTCTTGGATTTGATTGGAAAATGGCGGTAGCCTTGCAGGCAGGGCTTGCTGCCAAAGAGGTTGTTGTTTCGACACTTGGAGTACTTTACTCCCTAGGAAGTGATGCCAATGCGCAAGATAGTTCATTGGAACACGTCATCCATGACCAAATCCCTCTCCCCTCCGCTGTTGCCTTTATCGTGGTTATTATGACCTACCTACCGTGCTTGGCAGCATCGGTTGTCTTTACCCGTGAAGCAGGGGGGATTAAGTATTTTGGTTATTTGTTTATTTTGACGACGATTGTGGCGTATTCACTGGCGTTTATTGCGTATCATCTGAGTGTTTACTTTCTGTCGGTTACAATTGCATTATGAATAAAATATTAATGATAGAGGATGATCTTGAGCTCGCCGAGATACTGACCGAATTTTTAGAGCAGTTTGATTTTCAAGTGACGACGGAGGACGATCCGTTCAAGGCATTGAGCATTTTGAAGTTGGAGAAGTTTGATGCAGTGATATTGGACTTGACCTTACCAGGGATGGATGGCTTAGAGGTATGTGCCGCAATTCGTGAGCGACAAAATCTCCCGATTATTATCTCTTCTGCTCGCTCGGATGTGACCGATAAAGTCAAAGCCCTTGAACTAGGTGCCGATGATTATCTCCCCAAGCCCTACGACCCAAGAGAGCTTGAAGCCCGTATTCACTCCGTGTTGCGTCGTTATGACGCCGTATCTCAAGCAGCGGCCGAGTCGATGAGTGATTTTAAGCTCAATGAATCAGCAATGCAAATTAGCTACAAGGGGAAGGTGTTGGAGTTTACTAATGCTGAATACGGTATTTTGGCGCATATGATTAAGAAGCAGGGGTTGGTGGTATCACGCGAAGATTTGATCCATAATGTAGCTGCCATCAATGAAGACTCTTCCAATAAAAGTATTGACGTCATGATGGGGCGTATTCGTAACAAGTTAGGGGATAAAACATTGATCGAATCAATCCGTGGTATCGGCTACAAACTTCTCAAATAATGATCAAGCGAAATGGTGTCTTTATAACGGTTCTTTTTGCTTTCATTGTAACCGTTTCGAGTGTAAGCTATACCTTTTTTAAACTTTATCAGAGTAATAGTGCAAAACATACAGATAACCTTTTTAATAAATATTCCCTGATCTCACAGATTTATCATACTTTTTTACTTAAACAAATATCGCTTACTATTTTGGAAGCCAATTTGGCGGTTTATGATCTTTATGTTATCAATAGTAAATCCGAATTTGAATTAATTACCAAAAATGCAACATTGTTAAAAGAAGAGGGTTCTCCTGCGGTTAAGATGGCGGAGTATATCTCTTTTGAGGCACCGTATCAAAATTTTATTGACAGTCAAATTGATGCACGGATGCTAGAGTACAAGGGTAAAATTTATTTTTGGATTGAATCTGATCGTAATTCGCTTCTTTTAGAAGATCGGAAAATACGCCCTTACACCCCCTCAACGTTGATGTACTCTTATATGACCGTATTAAGTATTTTGCTTCTCTCTTTTGGTTTGATTGTGTATAAACTAGCCCCTTTACGTCGTCTTCGTCGTCAAATTGCCCGTTTTGGTGAGGGGGATATGAGTGTCAGTTTTTGTATTAAGGGCACCGATGAAATTGCATTGATTGCGAATGAAATGGAGACAGCACAAAATAAAATCCGCTCATTGATCGAATCACGAACCCTCTTTTTGCGCAATATTATGCATGAACTAAAAACTCCTATTGTCAAAGGGCGAATTGTTACCGCTATGATTGATGATGAGAAACAACGGGGACGATTTGAGGGGATTTTTGAGCGGTTAGAGAATCTCATCGGGGAGTTTGCCCTCATTGAGGAGATTAGTTCAGGTAATCAGTATTTGGAAAAAAGCGAGTATCGCCTAATCGATATTATTGATGGTGCGATTGATAGCGCAATGGTCGGATACGATGCGGTAGAAACTCATATTGACGCATCAATAAAGATCGAAGTAGATTATAGACTTTTTGTTACAGCGGTCAAAAATATGGTTGACAATGCGATCAAATATTCTCCCGAAAAAAAGATGTCCATTACGATGGAAAAGAATGAAATTATTTTTAGCAATCTTGGGAAACCGCTCAAAAAACCACTGCGCTATTACATCGAACCCTTCACAAAAGACCAGCCAACCAAAGACAGTTTTGGATTAGGTCTTTACATCGTCGATGCGATCTTACGTGAGCATGATTATGTGTTGGCATACGAGCGACGCGGTACGGTGAATTGTTTTATATTTGTTCCGATAAAATCGAAAAGGAAATAAAAAATGAAAGAAATACTAATCACAAACGACGATGGATACGAATCGCAAGGGTTGCTTGCCCTGATTGATGCGTTAAAAGATTTTGGGCATATCACGGTAGTTGCCCCCTCTACGGAGAAATCAGCGTGCGGTCACTCTTTGACCCTTACTCGTCCCCTTAGTTTTATCAGCGTTGGGGATGATTTTTATAAATTGGATGATGGAACACCCAGTGATTGTGTCTATTTGGCACTTAATTCGATGTTTGAGTTGAAAAAGCCTGACCTTATTGTAAGTGGAATCAATAAAGGTTCCAACATGGGAGAAGACATCACTTACTCAGGGACGGCAGCGGCAGCGATGGAGGGGGTTTTACAAGGTATCCCCTCTATTGCTATTTCGCAAGTGATGGATTTTACACAACCTGTGGGAGATTTTGCCCTTGCCAAAAAAGCGATTCATGCCCTTGTTGGAAAAATCTTTGCGGGGGAGTTTCCATTAGGTGAGCGAGAATTTTTAAATGTAAATATTCCGTACGACGTCAAAGAATTAAACTTTGAAGTGACGTATGCAGGGTATCGCTATTATGCCAATGATGCGCATTTACATCGCAATCCGAGAGGGATGGAATATTATTGGTTAGGTTTGCATCCGCTTGAGTACAAAGCACGCAGTAATCGTGAGGGTTTATGTGATTTTGAAGCGATAGAAGCAGGCAAGATTTCTGTGAGTCCGATCAAACTTGATTTGACCGCCTATAAATCAATGAAAAAATTAAAAGAGTGGTTGTGAGAAACGCACGAACCAAACTCGTTTTTGGTGAAGAGACGTTTGAAAAACTCCAAAATGGAAAGATTCTCCTTTTGGGTGTCGGAGGGGTAGGGAGCTTTTGTTTGGATTGCCTTTATCGTTCAGGTCTACGCAATATTACTATTGTCGATTTTGATCGCTATGACCTCTCCAACCAAAATCGTCAGATGCACTCTGAGTCGCACGAGGGGGAACTAAAAGTGGACGCACTTAAAAGTCATTATCCCGAAGTGATCGCCATTTCTGAGAAAATTACCCCCGAGTGGGTTGAGGCGTTTGATTTCCAACCGTACGATTTGGTGCTGGATGCGATTGATGATCTACGTGCCAAAATTGCCATCATCGAAAAATGTTATCCCAAACTCATCAGTGCTGTAGGTTCTGCAAAACGGCTTGATCCGACCAAAGTTGAAATACGCCCCTTGAAAAAAACAGAAGGGGATCCTTTTGCTTCCAAGCTTCGGTATGAGCTGCGAAAACGAAATTTTAAGGGGGATTTTCCCTGTATCTGTAGCAGTGAACTCCCGTGTATCAAAGAGAAGGGGAGTTTTGTCGGGGTAACAGGGACATTTGGTTTGGCAATGTGTTCGTTGGCATTGCGACGGCTAGGGGATTAGCCATATACCCTTTTAAGATCAATAAGATAGTGTTTGAGATTGTCCAAATGCGCTTCGATGATTTGATTATCATTACCTGTTTTAATGTAGGTGTTAAAATCGATAAGGACATCCGAAACCCCACCCGTCCCCAAACTCGTAGCGGAACCTTTGAGACTATGAGAAATGGTTTCGATTTTTTCATAATCTTTTTGCTGAACTGCTTTTTCAAGATGGGGAAGTTCAGTATCAAGCTGTGCAATTAATTCACCAATAAACATATCCGCCTCTTCTTGGGAGAGACCCAAAAATTCAACTGCTCGAGCATTGCTAAAGGGGTTATAAATCTTTGACGGTAGCTCTATGAGGGGAACTTCTATCTCTTTTGGTCGACTAACGTCCATTTGTTTATCAGATAGCGTTTCAAGAGGAAGTTTTGGTCGAAATAAGAGATATAAAAGAAAGAGAGCTGTTACTAAAAGAACTATAGTAATGACATAAATTGAGAGTGTCATGTCAACTCCTCCTTTGATTTTCAAAAACAAATATAATTTTAGTAAATAGTTTTATTGAATTACCTTAACTTAACTTTCGCA
>JAABPY010000172.1 GCA_011391735.1 Sulfuricurvum sp.
GTTGGAGTGTCACCGTGTTGTACTGGAAAATCTTAATATGTTTGATGAGCGTGTCTCTTTTGAGTGTGACGTGAAACTCCGCTATCGAACGACGACGGTACGGTGTAGCGTTGTTATCGAGGGGGATCACGCTACAGTGGAACTGCATGAGCCTGTATTGGGTGTTGCATCGGGTCAAGCAGGGGTCTTTTATGATGGGGAGAAGTTGCTTGGTGGCGGGTGGATTGTGTGATGGGTACCAAAAAACGCATTATTGCCGCAGGCATCATCGGCAATGTCATTGAATATTACGATTTCGCCCTCATCGGTTTTTTAGCCGTAATGATGGGGAAACTTTTTTTCCCTTCCGATGATCCGTTTCTCTCGTTATTGGGTTCGTTTGGAGCGTTTGCGGCAGGGATGATTATGCGTCCTGTTGGGGCGGCTGTTTTCGGACATATTGGGGATCGAGTAGGGCGACGATTTGCCCTTATGGCATCGCTTATGTTGATGGCATTGCCTACATTTTTGATTGGATTTTTACCTACTTATGCCCAAATCGGAATACTTTCCCCTATTCTTCTTGTAGGGCTTCGGATGATACAAGGTCTTTCCGTCGGTGGTGAGTATGCCAGTTCTATCGTTTATTTGGTCGAACAATCCTCACCCAATCGTCAAAACCTTTATGGCTCTTTTGTCTCAGTCGGGGCGAAAATCGGAATGGGTCTAGGTTCCGCATTGTGTGGAGGGTTGCTTTGGTATTTGGGAGAGGATGCGATGGGGGAGTGGGGATGGAGAATCCCGTTTATCCTCAGCATCGTGATTGCCGCAGCAGGTCTTTATTTACGCCGAAATTTGACCGATAATTACCAACCTCATGAGGATAAAACGATCCCTTTGGTTGCAATCTTTCGTCATCACAAAAAGCTTTTTGGAAAATTTGTCGTCGTTGCTTCGGTCATTTGGATGGTCTATTACACCCTTTTCATCTATCTCCCTATTTGGCTTGAAAAAAGTGCGGGGTTGTCCAAAGCGGATGCAGGCTCTATTAATACTATTTCCATCCTGTTAGGGGTTATTTTTATTCCAACAATGGCAATAGTAGCGGATAAATTAGGGTCTATTAGAGTAATGAAAATCGCAGCATTTTTCACGGCAATTTCTATTTTCCCTCTATTGTATGCGATGGTACACGGTGGATTTTACGGAGCATTAGCAGCAACGTCCCTTTTGGTGGTATTGTTATGTGCTTATCAGGCCCCCATTTTTTCGGCAGTCGTTCATGCACTGGAGCATCATGGACATCGTGCGTCGTTTACGGCATTGATTTTAGGGAGTGCAGCAGGAATCGTTGGGGGCATTACCCCAGCTCTTATGACTTCTATCGTCGAATTCAGCGGTGATCCCTATTCCCCTGCGTATCTAATCGGGTGTGCTTCGGTAATCGCCTACGGTGTTTTAGGACGAATACGCGGATGAAACGGATCAAAAAGATTATCCAAAGTCCTGTTACGGCAAAAGCGGTGCAAGTAATGAAGCCTGAAAAATCGGTGTGGGGATTTTTCGGAATCGTATTATTTTTGATTGTTCCCGAAATTATCGCTTTTATCTGGGGGGTCGAGATCACAGCGTATGCGAAACACGAATTGCTAGTTGCTACTTCGTTGATTGAGAAACAATATTATAATCTTCTCGTCATGCTTTTTGAAGAGGGGGGGGAGTTGGGTCAATCTTGGACTCGCAGCAGGACTGTTGGTTTGGTTGGTTTTGGGGTAGGGATAAAACCTCACTTACTCCCATTTCCCTCATTATTCATAAACACTGAAGGTTCTGTTTCCTCCCTTTCGGCATCGCCGCTTTCAATGGCAGTGTCACTAATGGGTGCTTCGAATAGATCACTGACGCTTTCATTACTCTCTACCTCTGTGGGCAGTGCTTCCTCTTTTTTTGGTACTCTCATTACCTCTTTATAAATCGACTGTATCACCCCTCGACGTTTCATTGTTTTATAGATAATACGGGAGCGGTTGACGACGTATTTTTGGGTTCCTGTGGCGTTATAGCGGATGGGATTGGGGAGGACGGCGGCTAGGCGTGAGGCTTCACGTGCCGTTAGATTTTTGGCACTTTTGTGGTAATAGTGACGAGCTGCTGCTTCGATACCGAAAATCCCATCCCCCCATTCAGCGACGTTGAGGTAAATCTCTAAAATGCGACGCTTGGAGAGGTTTTTTTCAATGCGCCATGTGAGGATTGCCTCTTTGAGTTTACGGATGGGATTTTTGCTAGGGGAGAGGTAGAGATTTTTGGAGAGTTGTTGGCTGATGGTGCTTCCCCCTGCTAGTGTCCCCTTCTCAATGCTTCGCTCAATAGCGTTTTCCATCCCCTTAATATCAAATCCATCGTGTTTCCAAAAACCATCATCTTCCCCGATTAAAACGGCTTTGATAATATTCGGGGAGATGTTCTTCATGCTGACCCATTTTTGGGTGATGGTCATATCACGGTTCTCCTCTTTCCATTGCTCTTCTCTATATTGCATAAAAGCGGTGGGGACAGGATGGATGGTTTGAAGATCATCGACATTGGGGTAGAGAAAATAGCGACCAATATCGACAGAGGCAAGGACGAGGAGAACGAGGGTGATTTTCCAAAAAAGTTTCATTGATTTTCCATTGTGAGTTTAGGTAAGTGCCATTGTTTCGTATACGCCACAAGGCGTAGCGTGATAGCAAGGGTGGCGATAAGGGTAACGCTGAGGGCATCAAGACCCCACGTGAGATTGGTGAAAATAAGTAGCACCGCAACGATAAGGGCAATAGAGCCATAAAAGTCGCTGATAAGGACAGCTGGGACTTGGTTGATCATTGTATCTCGTAGAACTCCCCCCCCAACAGCGGTAAGGAAGCTAAGGATAAGTACCCCGAAAAAATTAAATCCGTGTTCAATCGCTAATAGAGCCCCTGTAATACTAAAGGCAACCAGTCCAATCGTATCACTAAGGACAAAAAGCCATTTTTGCTCCAGTTCGTGACGTAGATGGCGACGAAACAAAAGGGCGATAAAGATCGTAGCAAAAACGGTAAGAGCGGGATAATACTCATTAAAAGCAAAAGGGGTACGGGTGAGAATAACATCCCGAACGATTCCGCCCCCTAAGGCTGTAATAGAAGCAGAGATAAGAATTCCTAGAATATCAAGTCGATGACGCACCCCAATCAAAAATCCACTGAGGGTAAAAGCGATAATACCTAGGATGTCGGCAGCAATGATGAGGTTGAAATCAAGCATACAAGGGCATCCGTTTTATAGTCTCGTCCCTAAGGATTTATAAAAGTTCTCCAAATTCAAGCTTTACTTTTGATTTTTTCAAATTTTCAACCATACTTTTCGGATAGCATATAGTACTTGTAATAGCGTTAAATAGGGATTTAAATGAGGGTGTACCTAAGAATAATTAGATAAATTTTAGGTTAAAAAGAATGAACTTTAATATGAATTCAAAACTCTGTCTTGACTTATCATGATTAAATCATTATTATAGCATTATGAAATCGTTACAATTTGAATGGGATTCGACCAAAGCATTATCCAATGTTAAAAAGCATGGTGTCACATTTGAAGAGGCGCGAACTGTCTTTGATGATGATTTCGCCCGTTTACTCCATGACCCTGATCACTCACAGGAAGAAGAACGGTTTATTTTATTGGGGATGAGTTACACCCTAAAAATACTAACTGTTGTCCATTGCTATAGAGATCAAGACGGAATCATACGGATCATCTCAGCCAGAGAATCAACCAAAAACGAAGCACGTCAATATAAGGAGTTTTTACCATGAGAGAAGAATACGACTTTGCACAATCTGTTCAAAACCCATACGCTAAAAAAGTAAAGAAGCAGATATCATTGAATGTCGATGCCAACACTATCGAATACTTTAAAGATCTATCTGTAAAAATGGGTTTACCGTATCAAACCCTAATCAACTCGTATCTCACCGATTGTGCAATGCGTCATGTTGAACCACAATTGAAGTGGACAAGCTAAAAAGTTTTACTATGCACCGCATAGCTGTATTGGTTCGTCAATTGTGGATTTTGATTTAGTTTGATTGTACGTATTCCCAAGTTGGAGAGACTGTGAAAGAACTTTTTTCAAATAATCTTCTTGCCATTATTTTATTGTTTTTACGGGATTAAAGTCCCATTTCCGACTAATTTCTTCTTAGAAGTAAGACTTTAGTCTCGCCAAATGCTATTTTAATAATGTGAACAATATGTATTTAGAGGTTCTTTCACACTCTCTGGAGTTTGGGAATGAGGAAGAATTAGGTTTGCAAGAGGCTTTTATATTTCTTTACTTGAAAATACATACTCGCATGTAAGACAATACTTCACTATATAATTAATATTTTTTACTACCTTACGCTTTTTCCAAGCTACTACATCCTCTTCACAGTTCGGACAGTACCTATGATAGACTGTATTATTAAATTCACCACGGGGTTTTATATCATTAGTATCTATATAATTTTCTTTGGACTTTTTGATAATATCTTTTTCAAAATTAGATAATTCAACTTTTATTTCGTCTTGACTAATGCTTTTTACTTTTTTTAGTTCTATGTTTAACATTAAATGAACCATTTCATAAGCATCTTCAAATTCATCTACTATATCTGTTGTTAATTTAAAATTAGAATCATGCAAACTATTATTTCTAATTGTGGCTATGTATCGAATAGCTTTGACAACTGATTTATTAAGGTTATTCTCAATACTTGAAACTTTTTCGTGTAGTCCTTTACCGGTTGCTCCAATATTGGTTAATATTGTTTCAATTTCTTTTGTTTGATCAATTATGTTGTCGTAGTTCATTTATGCAACATCACTTAATTTAGGTCTTTTATCCATAGAGAATTTTGAATTTTTAGTTCTTCGTCCACAATTTGGACATCTTGCGCTACTAAGCCAAATCATACCATCTACTTCTTTTCCAAAAGTATTTTTATATAAAGATAATGTATCTTGCCAAGCACTATTTAAATTACTTTTATCTTCTTCTCCCCTCATCCCAAAATAAGGAAAATGATGTAAAAAATAACCAAATATATTTTCACAATCTTGTTGATATTTTAGTGTATCTAAAATATGGAAATGCCAAAATTCGTCGATTGGCTTTGCTGGCACAATTGCAGAATTTGGATTTTTTAGACAAAGTAGAAGAAATTTTTTATATTCTTCTGCAACTATTTTTGTGTATTCTAGTTTCCAACCTAACCCTTCTTCTTTCTCCATGATCTTAACCATTATTGGCTCTAAATCAAGATTATCTATATTTTTATAATTCATTTTCAACTCCTAAAATTCAAATTGACCAAAGTATATACATTACGACCTTTGATAATCCTTATTATTGACCAATTAATTTCGTTTTGACCAAAGGTAGCTATTTTATGGAAGTTTGGGAAAAAGTCAATTATCTTTTGGATGAAAATAAAATCACAAAACAAGAGTTTGCACAGAAGCTTGTCGCACTTGAGCCAAAATTAAAACGAACGGGTGAATCACCATCTTCTCAAACTATTTTGGGCTATTTGTACGGCAAGCGAGAACTAAAAGTAGAACTTATTCCCTACATCGCTGAAGTTTTGGGAGTGGATGAGCAGGAGCTTTTTCGTTTTGATATCGAGTATGCGACAGAGTACAATTTGCGCTATTCCAAAGATGCACGGGAAATTCTGGATTTGCTTCAATACACCCCAAAACCGATGTTGGAACACATCAAAACGGTGATGCGAAAGTTTAAAAAGAGTTATGAAGAGGGGGTAAGGGAGCTATAGACTAGCTCATCCTTCACTTCTGGAAATTCGGTAATTCTCTTTGAAACTCACATAACGACGTGCAGACGCATACAGTTCAGCAACCTCTTCATCGGAGAGTTGACGTACCACTTTGGCAGGGCTTCCCATAATGAGACTTCGTGGAGGGAAGATTTTATTTTTCGTCACCAACGACCCCGCCCCGACGATGGACTCTTTGCCAATAACTGCACCATCGAGAATGGTAGCCGACATTCCGATGAGGCACGCATCTTCGATAGTGCAGCCGTGCAACATTACCCGATGCCCTACGGTAACATCATTGCCTATAACAGTGGGGTGACCATCCGACATATCGTCTCGTTTGTGGTGAGTGACGTGTACCATACTCAAATCTTGGATATTACTACGATCTCCAATAGAGATATAATGGACATCGCCACGGACAAC
This sequence comes from Sulfuricurvum sp., assembly GCA_011391735.1. Classification (GTDB taxonomy): domain Bacteria; phylum Campylobacterota; class Campylobacteria; order Campylobacterales; family Sulfurimonadaceae; genus Sulfuricurvum. The sequence continues at coordinate 6,255 of JAABPY010000172.1, forward strand.
GCATCCAAACCAAATACTCACATCTTCCCCCATGGAGACTCGTCCGATGACATCGGCAGAGGGGGCGACCCATACTTTTTCTTTGAGGGTAGGGGTATAATTGAGGTAGTTACTAATCATTTTAAATTCCTATTAACTCTCTTTAAACAAGCGTGACGTAAGTTGCTGCACGTAGTTGGGAGTCTGTTTTTTGGCAGAATTATATACTTTATTGGTCGTGGTTTCAACAATCTGATGGGAATTGATGATATTCCCCTTGTCATGCTTCACTTTGAGGTAGCGTCCGTCACTTTGAAGTTCGTAAGCAAGGTCATTATCGGAGATTTGCAATTGCAAAATTTGGATGAGTTTACTGGAACTCTCTTCTCCTTCTATGGGGGTGAGAAGTTCAATACGGCGTAATAAGTTCCGAGGCATCCAATCGGCACTGGAGATATAGGTTTGAGGGCTTGAGTGTTTGAAATAGAAAATACGGGCATGTTCGAGATATTTTCCGATAAGGGAGATAACACGGATATTGTCACTGATCCCCTCTACACCAGGGCGAAGACAACACACCCCACGGATAATAAGCTGGATTTGAACCCCTGCTTGAGAGGCTTTATACAGCGCACGGATAATATCTTCATCAACCAACGCATTCATTTTGGCAATGATAACCCCTTGCTCTTTTTTATTTGTTTCGTTGTGGATAAGGGAGAGGATTTTGGGTTTGATCTGCGTTGGAGCCATATAGAGCTCATTGAGCTTCCCTTTTTTGCTAAAGCCTGTGAGAAAATGGAAAAAGCGGGTCATATCGTAGGTGATGGCATCGTTGCTTGTCATATAGCTGATGTCGGTATAAACAGTCGCCGTGGAGGGGTTATAGTTCCCAGTCCCTAGATGGGCGTATTGTTTGAGTTTCCCCGCTACACGTCGGGTAATAAGGGCTGCTTTGGCGTGAACCTTAAATCCTGCGATACCGTAGATAACATGCGCGCCTGCACTCTCTAACGCTTTTGCCCAGATGAGGTTGTTCTCTTCATCAAAACGGGCTTTGAGCTCCACCATTACCGTCACTTGTTTTCCTGTTTCTGCGGCTGCAATGAGCGACTGAACAATGACCGACTTCGAGCCTGAACGGTAAAGGGTCATCCGAATAGAGACAACATCGGGATCTTTGGCAGCGATTTGGATAAGACGGACAACGGGTTCAAAGCTCTCACAGGGGTGAAACAAAACGAGATCTTGTTTGTCAAGGATCGTATATAAGCTCTCATCGGAGTCTAATGGGGGGAGATTACGGGGCTTGAAGCTAGGACTGGTGAGATGGGCAAAATCTTTGTTCCCCACCACTTGCCACAGTGCTCCGAGGTTGAGATAGGTTTGGAAACGGTAAATATCATCTTTGAATACATTGGCGTGACGGTTAAAGAAGTTCAGAAGATCATCATCGGCGTGGTTACTAAGTTCAAGACGGACAATCTCCCCTTTTTTCCGAAGTTTTAGCCCCTCTTCAAGCATCTCCATAAAATCATCCGCTTCCTCTTCTTCAATGGCAATGTCAGCATTACGGGTGACACGAAAGGCGGAGAATTTGAGAAGCTCATACCCTGGGAAAAGGTCTTGGATGTGTTCGGCAACAATACTCCCAATAGGGATATAAATGCGGTTATCAATATCGACAAATCGAGGAAGTACACGGGGGATACGGACAATTCCATACCGTTCTACGGATGGATCTTCTTGATCACGAAGTTTGAGAATTTGTCCAAAACTAAGATTATTGAGGTGGGGGAACGGGTGGGTCGCATCCACAGCAATGGGGACGATGACGGGATAAATATTTTCTTTGAAATAGCTGTCAAGAATTAGGCGTTGGGCATCGGTTACTTCACTATACGATTTAAAAAATATCCCCTCGTGTTCAAGGGCATCCATAATCCCTAGCAAACACTCCTCAACAACTTGTTGCTCTTCGTGCAAGTAGCGACGTATTTCACGTAATTGGTGCAAAGGGGTAAAACGATCGGCTCCTGAGACATTGACTCCTGCGCTAAAGAGTTTTTTCAGACCCGCAATACGAATCATATAAAATTCATCAAGATTGGTTCCGTAAATAGCGAGAAATTTAAGTCGCTCCAAAAGGGGAAGGGATTTGTCCTGTGCTTGCCCTAAAACTCGGGTATTGAACTGAAGCCACGAGAGCTCACGATTGATATAAAGGGCTGGATCTTTGAGATTAGTGTGCATGTTTACTACCTATTGGTTGTTATGTTACAGTGATTATATTATACTTTGATTACAAAAAGGAGTATTATGAGTACATTTGCCATTATTATGCTTGCCGCAACAGCATTTTTTGCCTACAAGATCTACGAGCACGTCAATACATTGGAAGACAAAGAGGGGGGGGATGCTAAGACAACTGAGCCTATTGTCGAGTTTAACCCCTCTATTACTATCGGCGATTTGATCGAGGAGGCGGATGAATCGTACGGTGAGGGGGATTTGGAGCGGGCATTGGAGAAACTGATGAAAGCCGATGTTTTATTTCCAAATAATACGGAAGTGGTGAATAAACTCGCCTTTGTTAATGGAAAATTAGGAAATATTCAAAAAGCCATCGAACTCTACCAACACTCCCTTCAACTCGATGGTAATGATGATTTAACCCACAATGCTATTGCTTCAATGTATAAAGCGCAAGGGTCGTTACTTCTAGCCAAAGAGCATTACGAAAGAGCATTGCATATTGATAACGCTTACGCAATTACCTATTACAATTATGGAAATTTGTTGGTGGAATTGGGAGAATTAGAAAAGGCAAAAGCAATGTATGAACACGCACTAACCCTAGAAGAGGAGTTCCCCGAAGCACGTGAGGCACTCGAAAATCTAAAGGGAAAAGTGTGAACCAAAATCAAGCCCGATTGGCGGTACTCATTGATGCAGACAACTCTCAACCCTCCATTATTGCAGGGCTACTTGATGAGATTGCAGGGCATGGCATAGCCAGTGTGAAGCGGATCTATGGCGATTGGACCGATACGAAACTTAAAGGATGGAAAAACGTCCTCCTCGAACACGGGCTTCATCCAATGCAGCAGTTCGCCTACACAACGGGTAAAAATGCAACCGACAGTGCGATGATTATTGACGCGATGGATTTGCTCTATACGAAAAATTTTGATGGGTTTTGCATCGTATCTAGTGACAGTGATTTTACCCGCCTTGCTAGTCGTATTCGTGAATCGGGGGTCAAAGTATTGGGATTTGGAGAGCAAAAGACCCCCAAATCGTTTATTGGGGCGTGTGACAAATTTATTTATACCGAAAATCTTCGACGTACTCCTACGGCTGAGATTGTTACGACCCATAAAATCAAACACGACGAGAAAGCGCTGTTGGCACTCGTACGCAATGCCGTTGAGGATACAACCAACGAAGCAGGGTGGTCGTATATGGGAGCTATTGGTCAAAATCTGATTAACAAATCCCCCGAATTTGACCCCCGGAGTTATGGGTACAAAAAATTGATTGATCTTATTGAGGGGCTAGGGGTGTTTGAACTCAAATATTCCGATCCCCTCTCAGGGTCTCAATCCATTCATGTTCGCCTTAGACGAAACAAAAGGAGCTATGAAAAATGACCGTACGGGATATTTACACTTTTTTGGATGAACTCTCCCCCTTTGCTCTTCAAGAAAAATGGGACAATTCAGGTCTTCTCGTCGGTGATTTTGCCCAAGAGATCTCTACGGTTGTTTTGTCCATAGATGTGGATGAGGCATTACTTGCATCCATCCCCGACAATGCTTTGCTTATCACCCATCACCCCCTTATCTTCGGAGGGTTAAAGCAGTTGCAGTTCAATCAGTATCCCGCCAAATTGCTCACCCCCATGATCCGTAAAAATATCTCCAACATTGCCATGCACACCAACTTCGATCAAACCCATCTCAATGACTACGTCGCAACCAAAATTTTGGGGTATGAAATTGTTGCCAAAGAGGGATTTGTCGCTTATTTTGGAGTGGATGAACCGTTTGAACACTTTACCCAAAAAATTAAAAAAGCATTTGGATTGGAGCACATACGAAGCGTTCACTGTCATGACCATATTCGTACGTGCGCATTGGTAACGGGTTCAGGGGCATCGTTGATGAAAAATATCCAAGCCGATTGTTTTCTCACAGGTGACATCAAATACCACGATGCAATGGAGGCAAAAGCGATAGGATTATCGATGTTGGACATCGGTCATTACGAGAGTGAGTGCTATTTTGGAGCAATATTAGCAGAACACTTGGAAAAATTAGGTTTGAGTGTTATAATTTCACCATCAACAAACCCCTTCACTTACCATTGAGATGAAGCACCCCCGAAAAGGCAACTTATGAACAAACATCTAAAACAGCTAATTGACCTATCGTTAATTGACAAAGAGATCGATGCGTTCGAACCGCAAATCGACGAAGCGAACCTTCAATATGATGCGCTTTTGGCAGCCAAAAACTCTATTGCAAGCGAAATTGCAACTCTTTCACAAGAGATCAAAGATGAGCAGGTGAAAAAGCAAAAAAATGAGCTTCATCTTGCAGAGTTATCCGATAAATTGGAAAGTAATGCCAAGAAAAGCGGTGAAATTAAAACGGAACGTGAGATGAAATCACTTCAACTCGAAGAAGAGATTGCCAAAGAGCAAGTGAACTTCGCTAACGAAGAGATTTCCCGTTTGGAAAAACTCATCGAGCACAAGAAAGCAAAAACCTCTGATTTGGAAGCAAAAGCGGCTGAAATCGACGATAAGCTTGTCGGTGTTAAAGCCGATGTTGATGTCAAGTTAGCAAAAATTGATGAAGATCGCAAAGTTATTTTTGGTAAAAAAGAGATCCTTGTAGGCGAGATGAACCAAAAAGGACTTTCGTTCTACCAAAAAATTCGTCGTTGGGCGAAAAATACAACAGCAGTACCTGTTCGTAACCAAGCATGTATGGGATGTTATATGGCGATTAGCGACAAAGTCTATGCCGATATTATCAAAGGGGAAGAGATTGTCACCTGTCCTCATTGCGGACGATTGCTGTACCTTGAACCCTCCGATGAAGCAATGGGTGCGTAACTTTTTTTTGTGAGAGCGTTTGACCTTCTTTACACCCTTTTAGCCCTTGTGCTTTTTGTGGTGGCGCTCCCTTTTATCCTTTTTCTTTCTTTCAAACAAAAATATCGTCATTCGATACCCGCCCGTTTTTTTTGTAAAAACAATCCCCCCTTTGAACCTCATGATATTTGGTTCCATGTTTGTTCTTTGGGGGAAGCCAAAGCAATTGCCCCCATATTAGAACGTTTAGAAGGGGTTAAAATCGCCATTAGCACCATTACCCATACAGGATATGAAGTAGCCTCCAAATACTCCGCACAAGTACGTTATCTCCCTTTTGAGCCATGGTTATGGTTTTGGATTAAAAAGCCCAAAACGGTGGTCGTTTTAGAAGCCGAATTTTGGTATCTCCTTTTTAGCATTGCGACTATGCGTGGTGCACGGGTTATTGCCCTAAATGCTCGTATTAGTGATCGAAGTTTCTCGAAATATTACAAGATGCGATGGTTTTACAAAAGACTCTTTGAAAAATGTGACCGTATTGTATGCCAAAGCAGTGAGGATAGGGGACGCTTTATTGCCCTTGGAGCACACAACGTAGAAGTGGTCGGAAACATCAAGTTAGCCCAAAAAATTGAAGCTACTAAAAATTATCCAAAGCCTAATGGAGTGCTCATTGTCGCAGGAAGTACCCATGAGGGGGAAGAGGAGGGGATCATCCGAGGTTTTATGGAGTATCGTATCGATAATCCACACGCCAAACTCCTCATCGTCCCCCGTCACCCTGAACGGTTTACGAAAGTAGCGCACCTCATTGAAAGTATTGCCCCCCATCCTAGTTTTTCACGCTGGAGCCAGACCCAAACGATTAGCGAAGAGATTACTCTCATCGATGCCATGGGAGAGCTCAATAATTTCTATGCCATCAGTGACATCGCCATTTTAGGGGGTGCATTTTCCCCCATAGGCGGACACAATCCCCTCGAACCTGCCCATTTTGGATGCAAGATTATCACAGGAAAAGCGATATTTCTACAGAGAGAACTTTTCAAGTATATTTCACATGTTCAGTTTGTAGAGCTTGATGGGATTGCTAAAGCTTTGCGTAGTGCCGAAACGTTACCCCCCTCACAGGTGAATGCAACGATTGATTTGGATAGGGTGATGGAGTGCTTTTTGCACTAGGGGGGATACAATAGCCACAAAAGCTACTGTAGAACTTCCTCTTTCTCTTT
>JAABPY010000173.1 GCA_011391735.1 Sulfuricurvum sp.
CACAAGGGCAATTTTAAGCTCCGGGAGAAATTTTTGCGCCTCTTCAAAAAGCTGTGCAGCAAGAATTGTCGTGGGAGCCATAAGAAGAGACCGATAAGGGTGCATCAGAACAACTGATGCCAAGATGACCATCGTCTTCCCCGACCCAACATCCCCCACGATCATCCGACGGGCGGCATTCTCTCGTCTGAGATCTTTGCGAATCTCAGTAATCGCTTTTTTCTGATCATCGGTGAGGGTAAAAGGGAGCGTTTTCGACCATGCCGCCACATCACCATTGGCTTTATAATGGGTAGGATGAAAACGGCGTTTGAGACGAAGACGGCGTATATAATCAAACAGTTCAGCAAATTTGAGAGCGTGCAACTGCTCTAATCCAACAGGGTTGGCACGTTTCGGGAAATGGAGTTCATAGAGCGTTTGGGCGATGCTTTGCGGTAAACCGTCAGTTGTGAGAGCTTCTACCGTAATATGTTTGGCAATAAGACGACGCATAACATCGGCACGTAATGGTGTTTTGTAAATCGGAACAAGAGAGCCGACAGCAGGAATCTTCACGGGCTGAATCATCTGCCATCTTCCCTGCTCTAAAAGAGCTTTACCGCTAAAAAAAGCACGTTCATGGAGGGTAAACTGATGACCCATATACGGCTTAGGATTAAAAATAACCCCTTCAATAGATTCAGTAAGATTGTGGGCAGAAAAGATTATTTTGAGGGTTTTCGGGGTTTTTGTAATCAACTCCACCGTTGCATCAATCACACAAGGAAGATTCGTCGTCAACTGTGTACTTAAACGACGATCATCGAAAGAAGTCGGGGCTATGAGGGAAAGTGCCGTAACACTTGCCACCCCTAAACGGTGGAATTTCTCCGCGTCGTCTTTATTTGGTAACGATGGCATAACTGAGGTGCGTTATCTCATTATGACGCGTGATAAATGCGTTCAAATCTTCAAGAGTGAGATGTCGAATCATCTCTAACTCGTGTGTAGAATACCCTAGTTCACGCCCTTGGTAATACTCCATAAACGTCCGTCCCAAACGTTGAGAGAGGGTTTCAACCCGTAACGGTTCGGAACCTAGCAAAAATTTGCGGGCTTGATCGAGTTCGCTTTGGGTAACACCCTCTTTGACAAAAGTATCAATAACCTCAATAACACTTTTTTTCGCTTCATCGCCCGATTCAAGTTTCGTTTGAAGATAGCCACTGAAATAGGTATTGGTTTTGGCGACACTTAGACGGGAATAGGCTGAATACGCCAATCCCCGCTTCACCCGTATCTCTTCCATCAATCGACTCCCAAAACCGCTAGAACCCAAGATAAACATCGCAACACGTGCTTTGTAAAACTCTGGATCCCCTTCATTCATCGCAAACGGTGCGCCGAAATAGAGATAGGTTTGTTGCGTATTGTGTCGTTTTAAAACACTCTCTTTTGGCTCGTTTCGTGGTTCATAATGGCGTTCAACCGATTTCTTTCCTACTTTAAATAACGAAAGCAACTGACTCACTTTTGATTTCGCTTCCGTAGTATTGAGATCGCCACCGATAACGATAAGAACATTGGAAAGAACCATTTTATCCTCTAAAAAGCTCTCCACATTTTTGAGTTTAATGGCTTCTACTGAAGCTTTGGTTCCGATATTGGGAGTCGCAATAGGGGTCCCCTCAAAAAGGATCGATTTGAGTTCATCGGAAGCAACGGTATCAAAATCTGCCTCTTTTCGGGCAATATCACTCATTGTAATCGTTTTAATTTTACTCAATGTCTCTTTGGTTAGATTGGGGGAGCGGACCAATTCGCTCATCAATGATAATCCTCTATCAAACTCATCTTTCAGTGTCCCCAACTCCATCACCAATGTTTCATTCCCTGCATTAGTGCTGAGTTGAATTGCATGGGCATCGAGAGCATCGGCAAATCCAACCGCACCTCGTTTAAGGCTCCCCTCGTTCATCATTTTGGCACTTAGACGAGCAAGTCCCGCATTAGAACCCTCATCCACACTACCACTTCCCGTAAAAATCACCTGCATCGAAACGAGAGGGAGACGCTTATCCTGCTCGAAAATAAAAGGGATTTTTACCCCTTTGACCTCTATAAAATCCAATGTACTTGCCATAAGTGCCTGCCCTAAAAATAAAATCGTTACAAAAAAGTATTTCACTCGAACTTCTCTAATATCTCATACGCCGTATTACGAATGGCGGGGGTTTCTCCGATGTCACGAATGAGACGAATCATCTCCTCTTTTACCATACGAAATCCTGCCCCTGCACTACGAACAACGTTTTCTTCCATCATCGTAGAGCCCAAATCATTCGCCCCATACAGCAATGCCATTTGACCGATGTACGGACCTTGAGTGACCCAAGAGCTTTGGATATTATCAAAATTATCCAAGAAGAGACGTGAGACGGCAAGAAGTCGTAAATAACGATTACTTGATTGTTTCTCAATCTCGGGATGCTCTTCCATAAGCTGAGTATTCATCCCCTGAAACGACCACATGATAAAGGCACGAAATCCGCCTGTTTCATCTTGGAGGTCGCGAATGAGATTCCAATGCTCAATAATCTCTTCATCTGTCTCAACGGTTCCGTACATCATCGTAGCCGTTGATTTTATCCCCAACTTATGCGCTTCGCGGTGAACATGAAGCCACACTTCGCTGTCAATCTTTTTGGGGGCGATAATGTCACGGACACGGTCGCTGAGGATTTCAGCCCCTGCTCCCGGAATGGAAGCCAGCCCTTTGGCATGAAGACGTGATAAACACTCTTGAATCGTGATATGAGAAACTTTGGCAATATAATCCAGCTCTATCGAAGAGAATCCATGAATCGTAATCGTTGGATATTTGATGTGGATATGCTCCACTAAATCCTCATACCACTCGATTTTGAGCTTGGGATGAACCCCCCCTTGGAACAAAATCTGCGTTCCCCCTATCTCAAGAAGTTCATCAATTTTTTGATCGATCTCTTCAAAAGTGAGGACATACGCTTCTTTGTCTTTGGGACTACGATAAAAAGCGCAAAATTTACAATCAACCCAACAAACATTGGTATAGTTGATATTACGGTCAACCACAAACGTCGTAATCCCTTGCGGATGAAGCTCTTTCTTACGTGCAGTCGCCATTTTTCCCAGTTGCGTTAAATCACCGTTGCGGATGAGTTCTAGGGCTTCTTCTTTGGAAAGTCGCATTGGTCTCTACTTGTCTTTTGAAATCGCGTCAAGGACACCATTAATAAATTTTGGAGATTGCTCACTCCCAAACGCTTTGGTTACTTCAATCGCTTCGTTGATAATGACAGCAGAATCAAGCTCACCGTACATAATCTCATACGCACCCAAACGCAATGTTGCCCGTTCAATCGAACCCAAACGGTCAAAATCCCAATCTTTGAGATGTTTTTCAATCGCTTCATCCACTTCCACTAAGTGCTCTGTAACACCCCGAAACAAATCCATCGCAAAATCACGTTGCTTATTACGGATCTTCTTCTCTTCCATAATCTCATCGCTAAAATCGGCAATACTTTGGTTCCCCAAATCGTACGCATACAATAAACTTACAACTGCCATACGGGCTTGATGACGTGTTGCCATTATGCGCCAATCGCTTCGTATAAATCTAACATCTCAATTACTACGGTCATCGCTTCAAATCCTTTATTCCCTGCTTTTGTCCCTGCACGCTCAATGGCTTGCTCAATAGTATCGGTGGTCAATAGTCCAAATGCAACAGGTTTTTGATGTTTTAAACTCATCGTAGCAATACCTTTGGTAGCTTCCGCCGAAACATAATCGAAATGAGGGGTAGAACCGCGAATCACCGCACCTAATGCACAAACCGCATCGTATTTTCCCGTCGATAAAAGCCGATCAATAACCATTGGAAGTTCATACGCTCCCGGAGCTAAAACGTGAGTCAAATCCTCGTCATTACCGCCATGTCGTGAAAAAGCATCTTTTGCCCCTTCAACGAGTCTATCAACGATAAAATGGTTCCATCGTGTACTAACGATTGCAACTTTTTTGCCATTTATAACACTTAATTTACCTTCAATTAATGTCATGTAATTCCTTTATCAATTTTATTTTATCGCATCCAACAACAATAATTTCTCACTGAGCTCTTCGAGTTGCTCCAATCGCAACATATTGGGACCATCGCTCAACGCACACGTTGGATCAAAATGGGTTTCAAAGAAAAATCCATCCACCCCAACTGCAGCAGCAGCGCGTGCCAAATGGGGAACCATCGAACTATCCCCCCCTGTTTTGCCACTTCCATTTCCAGGCATTTGTACCGAGTGGGTCGCATCGAAAATGACGGGTGCAAATTGGCGCATGATCGGCAACGCCCTCATATCCACGACGAGATTGCCGTATCCGAACGTTGAACCCCGTTCACATAGTAAAACACCGTTTTTCTGTGATGCTTCGAAGCTCACCTCATCACATCCACGGGTTTTAAGCACTTTAGCCACCGAATACTGCATATCAAAAGGGGTCATAAACTGCCCTTTTTTAATATTCACAATTTTATCCGTTTTTGCCGCCGCCACCAACAAATCGGTCTGACGGCACAAAAAAGCAGGAATTTGGATCATATCAATCACTTCAGCTGCGATAGGAACTTGGTAGCTCTCATGCACATCGGTGACAATTTTATACCCAAAATCCTCTTTGACCTTTTGTAAAATACGCAACCCCTCTTCAAGCCCCGGTCCTCGGTAGCTTTCCAACGACGTACGATTTGCCTTATCAAAACTCGACTTGAAGTAAAAATCAAAACGGGGGTCATGATGATAGCGTTCAAGAGATTTGGCAATTTTAAAAATCGACGCTTCACTCTCAATAACGCATGGTCCAGCTAATAATATCATGATGGGGTGACTCCTATCTTTGAGTTAATTGGTGTATTGTACTCACTTTGGTTTAAAAGACATTGAGCCTAATGGTATTGCAAAAAGGTTGCGTTATCCGCCAAAATGAGCTTCGGTTTTGCGAAACACATCCCCCCATTTAATAGGTTATTTTACCACATTGCCCGTTTTTTATGCGTCTGCGGTTTTTTAGAGACATTTTTACTTTTTGCTTTAAACAATACAGGCGTCCCCTCAAAATCAAACTGTTCTCGCATCTGATTGGTCAAATATCGTCGATAACTAAAGTGCAACCCTTGAGGCTTATTCATAATCAACGCAATACGTGGAGGACGAATATCGTACTGGGTTGCGAAATAGAGACGAATATTCATCCCATTGATACTAGGCAAAATATGCTTTTTCAATGCTGCTTGAATAACTTCATTGAGCTTACTTGTCGGAATACGTTGTGAATAGTTCTCATTAATTTTAAGCAACATATCGAAAATTCGGTGTACCCGTTGTTTACTTTGCGCCGAAATCGTAATAATAGGAGCGTAACTTAAAAACTTAAATCGATCCCGTACTTCTTGGATGATTTTATCATAATCCTCTTTGGGTGCCATATCCCATTTATTCAAGACGATAAGACACGCTAAACGATTTTTATCGACAAACCCCGCAATTTTCTCATCCAAATCCATAAAGGGTTGTGACGCATCAAGGACAAGAAGGGCGATATCGGCATTTTCCAACATCTCTTCCGTACGCATAAGGGCATATTTTTCGATTCCTAGAATTTTACCTCGCTTACGAATCCCCGCTGTATCAATAAAGGTGATTTTCTTATCTTGGTACTCCACTTCTTCATCAATAGGATCAATCGTTGTCCCCGCTACGGAGCTAACCACGGAACGCTCTTCACCCAAAAGAGCATTAAGAAGAGAACTTTTTCCGACGTTAACACGACCAATGATCGCTACTTTCATCTTATCGGCATCTCCTGGTTCATACTCTTTCACAAGCCCTTTAAACGCCTCTTCCATCTCGGCGAGATCATCACTCATTTCACCTTCATTATCCTCGTCGTCATCCAGATCATCGTCATCATCAGACTCTTCATCATCGCCATACTCTTGGACAAATGAATCAAAATCCTCCATCTCATCCTCTTCTTCTTCACCCATCTCAACCTCAGGGACAACGATTGCCGATTCAGGAAGGGCTGCAGCTACCCAGTTTAACAATGGCAAGATAGAGCGATTATGAGAAACAGAAATACCAAAAATATTATTGGTACCAAACTCATAATATTCCCACAATTTCTCTTGCATTTTGTCATTATCAATCTTGTTAACAACCAAAGCAATCGATTTCCCCATCGCTTCAAGCTCATAAAAAAGCTTTTTATCATCCTCTTCAGGAAGACTTTTACCGTCCACCATAAAGAGGATAATATCGGCTTTGTGTGCCGCTTCTAATGATTTCTCTTTGATTCGGTCGAAAAGCTCACACCCCTCGTCCAATCCGCCTGTGTCGAGAATTTCGACTTGTTTATCGACAATTACAGCAACGCGTTTTTTGACATCCCGTGTCGTTCCCGCTTGTTCTGACGTAATTGCGTCACGCTGTTTGAGTAAACGGTTAAACAATGAGCTTTTACCCACATTTGGTTTACCGATAATGGCTAATTTTTGCATTAATTGCCCTTTTAAATAAGTTTTTCATTATAGCGTAAATGCACTTAGGGTATGATACCAAAATGATAGCTTATAAATATGCCCAATTTAAAAACGATGTTGTGAACCTTGCTTCCCTTTGCGAGTCGTTTCACCCTGATACCCTTGTTGCCGTTGCACGAGGGGGAATGACACTTGCGCATGCCCTTTCTATGGCTCTTGATATACGAAATCTTCAAACTATTCGGTGCGAAAGTTATGATGGAAAAGAGCAGCGATCCTCTCTTACTATTAAAGGAGGATGTGACTTTTCTCTCTCCAAACGGGTTTTAATCGTTGATGATATTGTCGATAGCGGACAAACTCTTCATGCCCTTTTGGATATTTTACGCACCCAATATCCTGAAATACTTTTTCAGAGCGTTTCGATTTTTACCAAACTCACCGCACTCATTCAGCCCGATATTTCTTTATATGAAGCCACGGATTGGATTGATTTTTTTTGGGAGAGGGATTTCTTAAAATAGGGTTTGCTATAATCCGAATAATACTAAAAGAATTTCAAACTTTTACCTAAGGATATTTATGCCAAAAGAGTACATTTTTACCTCTGAGTCTGTTACTGAGGGGCATCCCGATAAAATGGCAGATCAAATCAGTGATGCGATTTTAGATTATATTATTGAACACGACACCAAAGCACGAGTTGCTTGTGAAACGCTTGTTTCCAATGGTTTTTGTGTCATCGCAGGGGAGCTTAAAACTACGGCGTATGCTCCCATGCAAGAGATTGCCCGTCAAGTTGTCCGAGAAATCGGTTATACCGATGCTACCTACGGATTTGATTACCGTTCGTGTGCCGTTCTCAATGGTATCGGCGAACAATCTCCCGATATCAATCAAGGGGTTGATCAAGCCGATGGCGAAATCGGTGCAGGAGATCAAGGGTTAATGTTTGGGTATGCCTGCCGTGAAACCGATGTTCTCATGCCATTGCCTATTCATCTTTCCCACCGTTTGGCGGAGCGTTTGGCGCAAGTACGCAAAGAGGGGATTATCCCCTATCTTCGTCCCGATGGAAAAACTCAAGTGAGTGTCCGTTATGTGGATGATAAACCCGTATCGGTCGAAACTGTTGTCGTCTCTACACAACATGCCCCTGATGTTTCGCAAGAGAAATTACATGAAGATGTTATTAGAGAAGTAATCGAGTACGTTATCCCTCCCGAACTTAGAGCCACTAATATTGTCTACCATATCAATCCAACAGGTAAATTTGTTATCGGCGGACCACAAGGGGATGCGGGACTTACTGGACGTAAGATTATTGTTGATACCTACGGCGGAGCATGCCCTCACGGTGGAGGTGCATTTAGTGGAAAAGATCCAACCAAAGTAGACCGTTCCGCTGCGTATGCCGCTCGCTATGTTGCGAAAAATTTGGTGGCAGCTGGTGCATGTGAACGGGCAACGATTCAAGTATCGTACGCCATCGGTGTCGTTAAACCCATCTCTATTATGGTTAATACCCACGGTACCGCCGTTGTGGATGAAGATAAAATTGAAAACTGTGTCAAGGAACTTTTCGACTTAACACCACGCGGTATCATCGAGTCCCTTAATCTTTTACGCCCAATTTATCGTAAAACGGCTGCGTACGGTCACTTTGGAAGGGAACTTCCAGAGTTTACGTGGGAAAAAACCGATAAAGTTGATGCAATCAAAGCCTACTTGAGCCTTTAATCTCATCTCTTTTTACCTATCGTTATTTTCAATCTCAATGAGAATGACGAAGAGGTAACACTCACACCTTTAAATCTTCCCAAAAAATTCTTTTTTTAGCTACCTTTAAAAAAATTTTGTTATAGTTACCTATATTTATAATTCAGAAGGAGAACCCATGGCAGTAGTTATTAACGATACGTGTATTAATTGTGGTGCATGTATTGATGAGTGCCCAGTAGAAGCGATTGTAGACGAGGATGATAACCCAACGGGTGAAGAGATTTACTACGTGTATGGTGATAAGTGTGTTGAGTGTGTAGGTCACCACGATGTACCAGCGTGTGCTACAGCTTGTCCTACAGAGGGTTGTATTACATGGGATGAAATTGGTGAAAGTCCTGCTCATCGTGATGATATTAGTGCTGAAATGCGTTCAAATAAAGCCAATATTGTTGACTAAACCATTAATTTGAGGGGAATTCCCTTCAAATTCCTCTTTCGTACTGTATTCCTTAATCTTACTCAAATTATTATTCCGCTAAAATTCTATTCTATTTTATATACAAAAACAGGAGCATTGATGCAACAAACATTATCAATCATCAAGCCAGACGCCGTAGCAAAAGGTGTTATTGGGAAAATTTTGGATCGTTTTGAGACAGATGGTCTTAAGATTGCAGCTACCAAAAAAGTTCAGCTTAGCCGTCAAGACGCTGAAGCGTTCTACGCAGTACACGCAGCTCGCCCTTTCTTCAACGACCTTGTTGATTTTATGGTAAGTGGTCCCGTTGTTATCACTGTTCTTGAGGGTGAAAACGCCGTTCAACGTAACCGTGATTTGATGGGTGCAACAAACCCTAAAGAAGCAGAAGCGGGTACTATCCGTGCTGATTTCGCTGAAAATATCGATGCAAATGCGGTTCACGGAAGTGATTCTGTTGAAAATGCAAAAAACGAAATCGCATTTTTCTTTTCAGGTCGCGAGATCTCGTAAGTGACCCTAATTCCATTCAAACATCTAAACGCTATTCCCTTAGAGTTTGATGTTATCGTCGGTGATGTATCTTTTAGAGGAACTTTGGTTCACAAAAAAGGGAAAATTGCTCAATTAAACGGTACAATATCGGGAACCATCCAAATTGCTTGTGATTTATGCGCTGAAGTTGTTGAAAGAGTCCTCGATGAGGAGCTCTCTTTTTATCTTTCAGACGGTATTATAAGCGAAAATGAAGATGAGCTTGATATTGTAGAGATCACTACACCAATGATTGATATGGAAGAGCTTTTAAACTCCGAAATTGAATTGATTAAGAGTGATTATTTTTGTTGCCCCCAATGTGAAGGCAAAACACTAGAACAAGAGTTTTAACGCTCTTTAAAGCACAAAGTGCGCTGAGCGTTCTGCTGAAGAAAACTCAGTGTTAACGTAGCTTTTGGGATGTATTCCAAAAGCATTTAAATCAAATCGAAAGGGATTAATTCCATGGCAGTACCTAAAAGAAGAGTGAGTCATACTCGCGCTGCAAAACGCAGAACTCACTATAAAGTTTCACTTGCTCGTCCAGTTAAAGACAAAGACGGCACGTATAAATTATCTCATTACGCTAACCCAGTTACCGGTGAGTATAAATAATCGATGATCAGAATTGCAATTGATGCAATGGGAGGGGACTTCGGTCCCGAACCGATTGTTAAAGGAACCATAGAAGCTCTTAAAGAGAAAAAGTTCGAAGCGATTTTGGTTGGCAAAAAAGATGAGATTTTATCTTTGCTACCCAAGGGCTATAGAGATAAGATTTCAATTATTGAAGCAAGTGATGTGATCGACATGGGGGATGCGGCAACCGATGCCCTCAAACGTCAAGAGAGTTCTATCTATAAAGCGGTGGAATTGGTTAGAAATGGTCAAGCGCACGGTGTGGTTAGTGCGGGGCACAGCGGTGCGACTATGACCGTTGCGACCTTACGACTGGGACGACTTAAAAATGTTTTACGTCCTGCATTAGTGACGTCAATGCCTACAAAAAGTGGGAAGCGTAGTATTCTCATGGATGCAGGGGCTAACGTAGACTGCAAGTCAGAGCATCTCTTTCAATTTGGGATTATGGGGTATTATTACGCCCAAGATATGTTTAAAATTAGCGATCCAAGAGTTGGCTTACTTGCCAATGGTGAAGAGGATTCTAAAGGAAATGAAGTCACCAAAGAGACCTTTAAGCTCCTAGAGGGGCAAAAAGGATTTATAGGAAACGTCGAAGGGAATAATATCTTTGATGGTAGCTGTGATGTTATCGTATGTGATGGATTTATCGGAAACCTTGTCCTCAAAGCCTCCGAGGGAGTTGCATCAACCATTAGCTTCTTTATCAAACAGTATATCCGCAAATCTCCTGTTGCAATCACAGGAGCACTCCTTATGCGTAAAGTATTTCATCTTTTGAAAAAAGAGATTGATTACGCTGAAATCGGAGGAGCACCACTAGTGGGAATCAAAGGGTGTGCTATCGTCAGTCATGGAAAAAGCAACTCAAAAGCAATCAAAAATGCAATTTTTCAAGCCATTCGTTACGTTGATACGGGTGTCAATTTACATATTGAAAATCGTCTTGAAGAACTTAAAAGTAAAAAATAGCGCACACTAAAAAGGGCAATCATGTATGCAGCGTTTCGTTCCATCGGGGCTTATGTCCCCACAAAAATCCTTACTAATGCTGATTTTGAAACCATGGTCGATACCACAGATGAGTGGATCTTTAAGCGTACGGGGATAAAAGAGCGTCATATTGCAGCCGATAATGAGACGACCAGTGATATGGGAGTCAAAGCGGCAGAAATAGCCATTGAGCGCTCTGGTCTTGCCAAAAGTGATATTGATATGATCGTGTGCGCTACTATCTCCCCTGATTATTTTTGTATGCCCTCCACTGCAACTATTATTGCAACCAAGTTGGGACTTGAAAAAGTAACCGCATTTGATCTCTCCGCTGCGTGTACAGGATTTGTCTATGCCCTTAGTGTTGCGCGTGCTTTTATCGAATCGGGGATGAAAAAGAATGTCCTTATCGTTGGAGCGGAAAAACTCAGTGCCATTACCGATTATACCGATAGGGGTACGTGTATCCTCTTTGGAGATGGAGCGGGAGCTGCTATTATTTGTACTACCACTGATAAATCAGAGGCGATTATCGATATTCATACGGGTTCTGATGGAGCGTATGCCGATCTTTTGATGTCTCCTAATGGGGGTAGTGGATCTGTCCACGATAATCTCACAGGGAGTGCGTGCGTTATGAAGATGAAAGGGAATGAAACCTTTAAGGTTGCCGTTCGCACCTTAACCAATGATGTTGTTGCTATCTTAGAAGAGAACAATATCCCCTCATCGGCTATCCAACATTTCATCCCCCACCAAGCCAACTACCGTATCATTAAAGCCGTAGGAGATGCCCTTAATCTTAACGAAGAGCAAGTGGTAATCACCGTTGAAAAATACGGCAATACTTCGGGTGCATCCATCCCTATGGCAATTAATGATATTTATGAGTCAGGACGGCTCCAAAAAGGGGAACTTATGCTTCTTGATGCTTTTGGTGGTGGACTTACATGGGGAAGTGCCCTCGTCCCTTTTGCAGGAAAAAATATCTAAAAATTGGTACACTATCAAATCTATTCTTATAAGGTTTGATATGCTTTACTCCAATCCTCTTATTACCGTTGACGTTCACGAAAGTGAAATCCCTTGGCTAAAAATTTTTACCAATATCCCCCACAAAGAGTTTTCCCAATGCAGTGCCGAAGAGAAGGTGATGATTATCGATATGCTTGATCTTATTGAAGTTGAGATGCTGGAATACTTCAAGCCCGAGAAGATCAATATTGCCTCGTTTGGTAACGTACTGCCACGTGTTCATTGGCATATTATGGCACGCTTTAGCGAAGATAGCTATTTTCCAGAACCAATGTGGGGGACAAAACAAAGAGAGGGAAGTGTAGAAGTGGCTCCAATGGAACCTTTTCTAAAAGAGTTAAAAAAGAAGCTAATCGTGAATTTCGGCTAAGCCGAAATCTTTTTTTAGCTACGTGGACGGTTTTGTCCGCTGAAGCTACGTGAACGATCTCCACGTTCTCCACCACCGCTACGCTCACCGCTGGCATTACGGTCGTTATTTCCACGGTATCCACCGCCTGAAGAACTACGTTCTCCACCGCCACTTGCGTTACGGTCATTATTTCCACGGTATCCACCGCCACCGCTTCCACCACGGTTGTTATTACCACGGTATCCACCACCACGACGATTACCACCGCTATCATTACCACGAGTTTGAAGATTATGAAGAATTTTTTCCATACGCTCTGCTGAGATACCAATTTGATTTGGTCCTGCAACCGTATTACGCTCCATCAACAAAGAGATCAATTTATAAGCAATTTGTTCTTGATCAAACTCTTCTTTGAGAGCATCAAGGATTTTATGTGCTTCGTCGTAAACATGTTGTTTTTCGATTTCTGCCAAAAGACGATTAACTTGAGAGTTTTTAACGTCCATTTTACTTGGGATATAAGCGTGTTCCATTGTTGTCCCCACTTTTGCACGGATACGTTGAAGCTCTTTGAATTCCAATGGAGTTACCAAGGTAATCGCCACCCCTTTTTTACCCGCACGCCCTGTACGACCAATACGGTGAACATAGCTTTCAGAATCAAAAGGGATGTGGTAGTTGAAAACATGGGTAATCCCATCAATATGCAAACCACGAGCGGCTACGTCGGTTGCAATCAATACATCAAATGCATCGGACTTAGCTCCCTTGATAACGCTCTCACGCTGACGCTGTTCCATGTCTCCATGAAGCCCTTTGGCTGAATAGCCCGCTGCTGAAAGGACGTTTGAAAGACGATCCACCTCTTTTTTCGTACGACAGAAGACAACACTTTTTTTAGAATCTTCGGCATCCATAAGACGAATAATCGCATCATCACGCTCCGATTCTTCAATAACATAATACTGCTGTGCAATATCGGTATTGGTCGTTTCTGCTTTGGTGATAGAGGCAAAAAATGGGTTTACCAAAATACGCTCTGCAAGTTGTTTGATCGGCTGTGGCATGGTTGCTGAAAACAACAATGTTTGACGTTCTGTTGGGAGATAGCTGAAAATTTCATTAATATCATCCAAAAAGCCCATATCAAGCATCTCATCCGCTTCATCCAAAATAACCGTTGAAGGGGCAAAACCTTTGAGCATATCACGGCTGAGCATATCCAACAAACGTCCTGGAGTTGCGATGATAACTTGTGCACCACGCTCAATCAAATCCAATTGACGATTATAAGAGCTACCACCGTAAATAGTAACGGTACGTGCACCCAAATGTTTACCGTATTTAAACATCTCATCGCTTACTTGATTTGCAAGTTCACGTGTAGGGGTGATGATAAGGATCTCAATCCCCCCTTTGAGGTGCATTTTATTGAGCGCTGGAAGTCCAAACGCTGCTGTTTTACCTGTCCCTGTTTGTGCTTGACCGACAACATCACGCCCTTCCATAATAACAGGAATTACCATTGTTTGGATAGGACTTGGGTTCTTGAAACCTGCAAAATCGATACTTTGCATAATCTCTTTGCGAAGACCGAAGTCTGCAAATGTTGGAAGCTCTTTATCGAGCACTTCTAGTGTTGTTTCTACATCATTCATAGTGTTACCTTTGTGTATACGCCACGCCAACAAAAAAAGGAATCCGTTTTTCACGAATGAAAATATTTCCTAAAAAAGCCCATGTTGCTATGCGTTGCTTGCTGTGACGTTAAATATTGTCCTCTTGGACGTCAAATTTTCGAGAGAGTTAATCTCTTACCATGGAAGGTACCTTAGTAAAGTTTCAGACAAAATGAAGCTTTATGAAGGTACCTAAAAATTTCAGTCGAATTATAGCAAATAAAACCATAATTATTCCTGATATGCTTACTATATTAAAAGTTAAAGTGAATCTTTAGTTTCAATTTGTTTAGTTTTCGTCACTAAATTTTTAATTTTACTCTATTATACTTACGGAAATTATTATCGGAGAGTGACTATGTTTAATGTACGTATGGAAAAAGAGTGTGGTTGTTTTAAACGAAGTGGGATGCCCTCGGTCAAAACTTTTGAGAACAAAGATGATGCGTTATTAGAAGCTAATGAGTGGGCGGAAGAGATGAATGAAACGTTTTGTAAAAAACATAACTTCGCCATTATTGAAGAAGGTAACGATCTCGTTATCACGGTAGCAATGAACTAAGACACCTTAACGGTGTCTATCTAACCATACCATAAGCCCTTTTTGTCCATGAAGGCGATTTTCCGCCTCTTGAAAAATCACACTTTGATCCCCCTCTAGCACGGCTTCACTTACTTCCACACCACGATAAGCGGGTAAACAGTGCAAGAAAATAGCATACGAATCGGCTAATGCCATCAATGCTTCATCGACAATATAGCCTGTAAAATCATGAAGCCTTTGAGCTTTTTCTTCTTCTTGTCCCATAGAGATCCATGTATCGGTTGTCACGACGGTTGCCCCTGCAATAGCTACTTTTGGATCATGGGTAAAGGTGATTTTCGCACCGCTTTGGCTTGCAAACATCAAAGCATCCTCAACAATACGGGGATCACACTCATACCCTTTAGGAGTTGCAACACGTAACTCAAATCCAAGTTTGGCAGCCAACATGAGCCACGAATGGGTCATATTATTTCCATCACCCACATACGCAACGATTGGGTTTTCATGGCGACCACACTCTACCATTGTCATATAATCGGCAATGAGCTGAACAGGGTGGTAGCTGTCAGTGAGACCATTAATGACAGGAACCTGTGAAAACTTGGCAAACTCTTCTAGCATCGAGTGCTCAAATGTCCGAATCATCACCATATCGCACATGGACGAAATAACGCGTGCGGTATCTTTGACAGGCTCACCCCGACCTAAATGGATGTCACGATTGGAGAGAAAGAGGGCATGACCTCCAAGCTGAAACATCCCCGCTTCAAAACTAACACGTGTACGGGTTGAACTTTTCTCAAAAATCATCCCCAATGTTTGCCCTACTAAATAAGGGTGGGGTTTCTTGGCTTTTTGTTCTCTTTTAATGACTAATGCTAAGTCAATGATCTCTAATATCTCTTCTTTAGTATAGTCTTTTAACGTTAAAAAATGTCTCACACCAATTCCCCTATATTCAAAAAATAATCATAGCACAAAATCATTTTATTATTGCAACAGTGCTGCAACCTCTTTGGCGTGGTAGCTAATAATAATATCAGCCCCTGCTCTCTTAAACCCTACCATCGTCTCCATCATCACACGGTTATAGTCGATGAGCCCCGCATTTCCTGCAAACTTTAACATGGCGTATTCGCCACTGACATTATAGACAGCAAGGGGAAGTTTGGAGGCTTCACGGATGTCACGTATAATATCAAGATACGCTAAAGCAGGTTTCACCATCAAAATATCTGCCCCTTGCGCTTCATCAGAGAGGCTTTCACGAATGGCTTCGCGGCGATTGGCGGGATCCATTTGATAGGTGGAGCGGTCTCCGAAGCTAGGAACCGATTCGGCAACATCTCGAAACGGTCCATAATAACCGCTGGCGAATTTGGTCGAATACGCCATAATCGGGAGATTGGGGTATCCGCCACTATCAAGTGCATCCCGTAGCGTTGTAATAATCCCATCCATCATCCCTGAGGGGGCAATCATATCCACCCCTGCACGAGCATGCACCAGTGCTTGTTGCGCTGAAATCCCTAATGTCAAATCATTATCCACTGTTTCATGGACGTGATCGAGAATACCACAATGTCCGTGATCGGTATATTCACAAAAACACAAATCGGTTACCACAAACATTGATGGATAAGCACGTTTAATCGCCCGTACCGCTGTCGCAATAATGCCATGATCACACAAGGCATCGGAACCTACCGAGTCTTTCACTTCGGGGATACCAAATAAAAGTATCGAATTAAGCCCTAATGATTGTAATACACCACACTCTTTGAGTATCTCATCCACGCTCATCTGATAGACACCTGGCATTGAGGAGACTTCCGTTTTTATCCCCTCCCCCCAACGGACAAAGAGTGGGTAAATAAAATCATTGACACTCACGTGGGTTTCACGCACTAATGCACGCAAGTGAGAATTAAAGCGAGTTCGTCGAAAACGATCCATAAAAGTGCTCCAAAATAAAAGAATATGAAAGTTTAGCACCTGTTAGATTAAGAAAAGAGAATTATAATTTCCCAATGAATACATTTAATACCTTTGAAAAATCTGCCATTGCCAATCTCCCAACGAAGTACGGTCACTTTAAAGTTCGTGCTTACAAAGAGGGGTGTCAAGAACATCTTGCTATTTTTACCAACGATTTTGAGCATGTTGAAGCTCCTCTCGTGCGCATTCACTCGGAATGTTTAACAGGAGACACCCTTGGAAGTATCAAATGCGATTGCAACAATCAGCTCCATAAAGCCCTTAAACTCATCGCCATTGAGGGGGGGATGGTTATTTATCACCGTCAAGAGGGGCGCAATATTGGACTTCTTAATAAAATCAACGCCTACGCCCTCCAAGATCAAGGGCGCAACACAATTGAAGCCAATGTGGAGCTAGGATTTGCACCCGATCAACGAACGTATGATGTCGTACGAGAAATTTTTAATGACTTTGGACTGACAAAAATTCGCCTTTTGACCAATAACCCTGCTAAGGTCTCTGTCGTAGAGGGTTTAGATGTCGAAATTGTAGAACGTATCCCTGTTATTATTGATTCAAACCCTTATAATGAAGAGTATCTAAAAACTAAAAAAGAGTGTATGGGTCATATCCTTTAAATTTTATCACAATGGGGTTTTATGCGACGAATAGTTCTGTTTTTGATTCTCACTCTCCCCCTTTTTGCTATAAGTAATAAGTATAAAGTTGTAATTGATAGCTATCAGACATACAATGAAGCGCAGCAAGCGTATTCCCATGCAATAGCCAATCCAAAAAATTCTCTTTTCTTTTATGCTCATCAAAAGGATCTTATCGTCCATGCTCGACAAGCAGGGAATAATTACATTATTGCCATAGAGCCGTTCTCAACGCATAGTGATGCCCAAACCATTTTGAACGCTATCGTGTCATTTTATCCACACGCCTTTATTAGTCACGGAGTTGCCGATGATATTGAATCTCTTTTACTAAAACATCGTAAAGATTTTGTTACTCAACAGCCCAAAGCGGTACACGTTACTCAAAGTATCTCTCCTCCTCTCAAAGAGATAACACTACCGCAATCACCTCCAGCGTACGAAAGATGGTTATTGTTTGCACTGCTTATTGCATTTATAGGCTACAGTCTTTGGAGAGAACGGCTACTAAGGCAATTAAAAGGGGATAAGCAACAACTTTTAAACGAAAAAACACAAATTCAAAACGCTATGCACGCTAAAAATGAGTTTATTGCGATGATGAATCATGAAATTCGTGCCCCCATTAATGCAATAATGGGGATAAATCACCTCCTCTTGGAATCTAATGTGACCCTCAATCAACGTTCTCAACTCACTAAAATCAAAGATGCCAGTACCGTTTTACTCACCCTCGTCAATGATATCTTAGACCATTCAAAAATTGAAGCAGGTAAAATAATCCTTGAAGAGATCCCTTTTGACCTCAATACACTACTTGATAATGTATCCAATATTATTAGCCATAAAGCAAAAGAAAAAAATCTTGAACTGATTTTTGATATTGATAAAAGTGTCCCTAACAAACTCATTGGCGACCCTTTGAGGCTCTTCCAAATACTGGTAAATTTACTCAATAATGCACTTAAGTTTACCGATAAGGGGCATGTGATTTTACGTCTGCGTGCCGAACAAATCACCTCTTTAAATCTCAAAATTCATTTTGCAATCATTGATACAGGTATTGGAATCAAACCCGAAGCATTACAGCAATTATTCATCCCCTATACCCAAGCAGATGCGACTGTTACTCGAAAATATGGAGGAACAGGATTGGGACTTTCCATTTGTAAAAATCTGATCGCCTTGATGGGGGGAACGATTCACGTCGAAAGCACCCCAAACCAAGGGAGCACTTTCTCCTTTGAGATACATTTTTACTCCGATTCTGCGTATGAAAAACGTCGTTATCGTCTTCCAACAATCAACTTGATGTCCAAAAATGGATTAATAGTGGAAACCAATGTACTAAGTGCTGACGTATTAAAACGGGGATTAGAATATTTTCATTATGAGATAAAAGTTGTTACTCATCTTACCGATGCACTGGAGATATTAAAAAATAATTTCATTGATATACTCTTTATCGACACCACTCTTGTATTATCGGGAGAGTTTAAAAAAGAACTTCAAAATCGGATTAAAAATGAGGGTCTCAAAGTAGTATGGCTGGGGGATGATCTCAAAAAAAGAGGGGGGATAATTCTGACAAAGCCCTATAATCCACTTCGTGTTTTTAATACTATTTTGTTAGCGTATGGTTACCTTGATCAAGAAAAAGAAGTGGAAAATAACAGTCTGAAATTCAAAGAAAAATTAAAACAATTTAGTGGAAAAATATTACTCTTAGCCGAAGACAACGACATCAATCGTTCTATCGTCAAAGGGCTTCTTACCGATACGGGCATCACGATCATCCCTGTTACCAATGGGAAAGAGGCAATTGAGATGGTCGAACAACATCCTGATATTAACGTCATTTTAATGGATATGCAAATGCCCGTAATGAATGGATTTGAAGCGGCAAAATGGGTACGACAAGATCCTAAAAATGATTTCATCTCTATCATAGCCATTACAGGCAACGACTATGAAAGCACGATCAACACCGTTAGCAACTCTGGAATCAATGGGTATATAGGTAAACCCATTAATATCAATACTTTTTACACAACTCTTTATTATGCCTTTGAAGAGTCGAGAACGAAATCCAGCGAAGACAGCTAATGTATCCCCTATTACCTAAGGATTTTTTTGGTACTATTGGTCTAATTATTTAAAAAGGGAATTCCTTTGGCATCACTTCAAGCGTTACTTAAAACTCAAAATATTAACGTCCCTGAGACGTTTTTTGACAAGGTGGAAGAGTACAAAGCATTGCTACTAAAATGGAATAAAATCCATAACCTCACAGGGGCGAAAACAGTGGCGCAAATAGATGAATTTATCGTTGATGCCGTAGCACCCATCTCGTTTCTCCCCCCTTTTAAAACAGGGATGGATATCGGAACAGGGGCTGGGTTTCCAGGGATGATTTTGGCATTTGCCCTCCCTGATACCCATTTCACCCTTGTTGAACCCCTAGCCAAACGTGCGAGCTTTTTGCAATTTGTCAAAGCCGATTTGGGACTTACGAATGTGGAGGTAAAAGGGGTTAAAGTAGAGCAACTCCCCCCGCAAACATTTGATTTTATCACCTCTCGTGCCGTTACCGATACCCAAATGTTGTTAAAACTCTCCGAACCTTATCGGAAAAAGGGGACGCTGTTGCTCTTTTACAAAGGGGAGAAAGTGTATGACGAAGTAGATGAATCGTTAAACTATCAAATCATCGAAAAACATCATCGCCACTATCTCCTAATCGAGTCGTAAATCATGTTGAAATTTTTACTTTTTGTCGGTATTATCATCGCTATTTATTATCTCTTTTTTGCCAAAAAGAAGCCCCTTAAAACCCCTGAAAATGATATTTCACTAGAAGAGGCAATGATCCCGTGTGCGACATGCGGTACCTACGTCCAAGCCAAAGAGGCACTAATGAGCAGTGGTAAATATTACTGTTGCTCTGAATGTTTAAAAAACAAGGATAAAAAATGATTTTATTCGGTCACCCCCTCCTCTCTTCGGAGTGTTTTTATCACGTTGAGTCGATTGATGCGATTATCCATACCCCCTCTAATGCCGTTATTGCGGTCGTTTTTGAAGAACAAAATATGGATATTATCACCCATTTGCGCCTCAACTCCATCCGTTTTGCCCTCTATGTAACAACACCCATCGAAGCTGTTTTAGGTGAGAATCTTCGTGCTGCTTACCTTATCGTCGATGCTAAAAACGGTTCGGAGATTCAAAAAGTAGCCGAGCATTATCTCTTTGATGCAAAAGTTATAGGGTATTGTGAAGATGAAGAGAGTCTCGAAGAGCTTATTGAGATGAGACTCGATGGGGCGATTTTCAGTGAAGCAGTTATTAAGATCACATCGTAAAAAAATATTCTGCTTTAGCTTGAAAAGGTTCGTATTATGAATTATACTTCTACTAACATGGCATCAACTTCAACTCTATCAAAAAAGATTTTGATAGTTGAAGATTCACCAATGGTTAATACACTCCTTCAAAATCAACTAAGTGACTTCGGACATAAAGTAGCTCCCGCCTATTCTTTGGCTGAAGCAACCGAAGCTTTGCAAAAGAGCTCATTTGACTTTGTCATCCTTGATCTGATTTTACCCGATGGAAATGGGAGAGAGCTTTTACGCGAAATTAGAAAGTATCCGCAAACAAAAGTCATTATACTCAGTGGTAGTCATAATGAGGTTGACCGTAACAAACTCTTTAACGAAGGGATAGTCGATTACTATTGTAAAGACAGTACTATTAAACATTCAATTGCAGAGATCAATAATCAAATTCAACAAATTGAATACAACAAGAACTTCACCATCCTCCTCATTGATGACTCAGCCACCGTCCGAGCCCATCTTAAAATACTCCTTAAACCTAGAAACTTTACGATACTTGACGCTTCAACAGGGATGCAAGGACTTGAACTTCTAAAGAACGAAAAAATTGACTTGGTTATTTTGGATATGGAACTACCTGATATCCACGGTCTTAAAGTTCTTGAAAAAATTAAATCTGGGGTCAATGCTTCGATTCCCGTTATCATTGTCTCTGGTAGTCATAGTCCTGAAATTGTGCGAGGAACCTACAAGCTTGGTGCCGCTGAGTTTCTGCACAAACCGTATATACCCGAAGAGCTACTGTTAAAAGTAAGCTATTGGCTTGAACAGTATGTTGCCAAAAAGAAGCTTGATAGTAGTAATCGATTGCTACAAGAGTACAAAGACACCATTGATGAAAGCAGTATTGTCTCCAAAACAGATATAAATGGAATTATTACCTTCGTTAACCCCGCATACTGCACTATTTCTGGCTACAGCGAAGATGAATTTTTAGGACAATCCAATAACATTGTCCGTCATCCCGATATGCCTAAAGAAACGTACTCTCAAATATGGGAAACGATCCAAGCCAAAAAAACATGGCGAGGTATTCTTAAAAATCGAAAGAAAAATGGAATCCACTATTGGGTTAATGCCGTCATTCGCCCAATCATCAATCTCAATGGTGATATCATCGAATATATCGGGATCAATACAGACATAACCGAAATCCAAGATATTAAAGAGCGCCTAAGTAAAGATCTTAATATCGCCTCTATGTATTTTCAAGATGCCTATCATCTCTCTAAAGTGTATGAAAATGCAATGGATGAGAGTAGTATCCTCTCACGGATGGATACCCAAGGGAGAATAACCTACGTCAATGGTGAGCTTGAACGTGTAGCTGGCTATACAGAAGAAGAACTGATTGGTCAAAATTACACCATTTTAAAACATCCTGATACAACACAAAACGTGATAGAAGAGATATGGGATACTATTCAAAGTGGGAGTATTTGGAAGGGACTTATTAAAAATCAAAAAAAAGACCAAGGGTACTTTTGGTCTAATTCTATGATTTTTCCCATTAAAGACAAAAATGATAAAATTCTCGAATACATGACAATTTGTAATGATGTAAGTGAAATTATGGAATTGCATACAGAAATTGAAAACACCCAAAAAGAGCTTATTTATCGCATGGGAGAACTAGCTGAGAGCCGTAGCAAAGAGACAGGAAACCATATAAAAAGGGTCGCCGCCTATTCCAAAGTGCTTGCTTTGAAGTATGGACTTTCCCAAAAAGATGCAGAGCTATTGTTTATCGCATCCCCTATGCACGATATTGGGAAACTTAGTATTCCTGATGCTATTTTAAAAAAACCAGGGTCACTCGATGCGACAGAATCTGAAATTATGCAACAACACTGCCAAATTGGATACGATTTATTGCACGACAGTAACAAGCCAATTCTAAAAGCTTCCGCTATCGTTGCGTATGAACATCATGAAAAATGGGATGGTACAGGATATCCCCAGAAGCTCAAAGGTGAAGAGATTCACATATTTGCCCGTATCACCACTATTGCAGACGTATTTGATGCCCTTGGAAGTGACCGATGTTACAAAAAAGCATGGGAGGATGAAAAGATTTTTCAACTTTTTAGAGACCTAAAAGGGGAACATTTTGAGCCTGCCTTAGTAGACATCTTCTTTGAAAATATAGATGAACTAAGGCAAATTAGAGAATCGTATCGTGACAATTTTGATTAAAATCACCCTAATTTCAATCAATCCACACCCGTTTTAAATCCTTATCCAGACACGCCAATATCTCATACCCTATCGTCCCAACAGACTGTGCATACTCATTGGCATTATCAAAAATAAGTAACTCTTCTACGTCACTAGAAAATGTTGCGCAATCCATCGAGATCCGTCCCCGTAATGCTACCCCATTAGGAGTGACATAACGATTGGACGCAAGGCGGTCAAGCCCATTAGCATATCCCAAATCGTAAGTAGAGACGACCTCATCACCTACTGCTTCATAAATGCCGTTATATCCGACACGCTCCCCCGCTTTCAATATACGGCTAGCAATTTTCGTCCCCCACAGCGAGAGGATAGGTTGTAGATCAGGCTGAGGGAGGGTTTTATCCATCTCCAAACATCCATAAAGGGCAATGCCTACTCGTACCATATCATGATGGGAACTTTCCCGAAATGCTCCTGCGGAGTTGGCACTATGAAAACGGGGGTTCCATCCGTAGGTACGAGCAAGGGTAGATGCGTCTCTTTTGACCTCTTCAAAGTTCTTCTGTTGCCAAAACCACTCCGAACTCAGAGTATCAGCACTTCGAAAATGACTCATCACCCCCACACACTCCAATCCACTTTTCACCATTGCTTCAAACGCAATCTCTAACTCATCGGGTGCTATCCCGTTGCGGTGCATCCCCGTATCGACTTTGAGTTCGACTTTCGTCCCTCGTGGAAATTTATTGATGGAGTCCAGAGAGTTAAGTAGATAGTGAAATTTTGGATTGGTACGAAACATCATCGTAGCAGGAAAATCAGCAAGGATAAGTATTGTCTCAAAAAACGGTTCAATCTCCACCGCTTCACGCTCTAGCCTCACCACCGCATGTTTGATCCCATACTCCTGTGCTGCTTTGGCGATCAACAGTGCCCCATGCCCATACGCATTGTCTTTTAAAACAACGGCTATTTTATCTTTTCCACCGACTTGGTGTGCAATAATGTCAAGATTATGAATGAATGCCTCACGGCTAAGTTTAAGTGTTCCCATGATGATATTATATTCCAAGGATTGTTAATGCGCTATTTCCCCTCCGAATTTGAACCCCAAAGTTTTGTCCAACTCATCTTCCCCCATCCACAAAGCGATTGGGCACCCTACCTTGAAGAAGCACGCCACTGTTTTGTCAACATCGCCAATGCCGTTGCCCGCTATGAGCCCTGCTTGCTCATTTGTGATGATGTTGAGCTTGTTAAGGGCTATTTTTCTTCGTATGAAAATCTCATTTTCATCCCCTACCAAAGCGACGATACGTGGGCGCGCGATTGCAGCCCCCTGTCTATAATTGATGAGGAAGAGGATGAAGCGTTACTTCTGGACTTTACCTTTACAGGTTGGGGTGGGAAGTTTGATGCGTCACGGGATAATGCCATGAGTAGCACTATCGCTCACGTTTACGGTGCACCTATGCAAAAAATTGATCTCATTTTAGAGGGGGGTGGTGTGGAATCCAATGGAATGGGTTCACTTCTCACCACCGCCGAGTGTCTCCTCAACCCCAACCGCAATCCCCATCTTTCCAAAGAGCAAACCGAAACACTCCTCAAAAAAGAGTTTGGAGTGGAGCAGATTCTGTGGCTCAATCATGGCTATTTGGCGGGAGATGATACCGATAGCCATATCGACACCCTCGCCCGTTTCATCGATACCAATACTATTATGTACGTCAAATGCGATGATGTCAACGATGAGCATTATGAAGAGCTAAAAAAGATGGAAGAGGAGTTACAAGCGTTGCGGAATTTAGAAGGTGAGTCGTTTACACTCATTGCCCTCCCGATGACACAAGCACATTTTTATGATGACGAACGACTCCCTGCCACGTATGCAAACTTTCTCATTATCAATGATGCCGTATTGCTCCCTGTCTATAACGATCCTCATGATACCGAAGCGATCAAAATTTGTGAACGGGCATTTCGTGGGCGCGACATTATCCCCATCGACTGTTCTGTCCTCATCCGACAGCACGGTTCATTGCATTGTGTGACGATGCAGTTTCCGGAAGAGGTGGGGTTACGGGTATAACAACCCCTGACCCATATGAAATTGCCCATCCCCAACGGTATGTAGATTTATTTGGTATGCAGTTAACGGGAAGGATTTACGAATTTAGATTTCTCACCATGGGTACGTTTGTGATAGCGTTCAACAATATCGGGGTTATGGTGAAGGTTGATTTTCGCATCCTCTTTCCCTTCATAAGAAAGCTGTGAAAGGACATATCGCATCGATTCCAGGCGTGCCCGTTTTTTATCATTACTGTCAACAATGATCCATGGGGCATAACCCGTGTGAGACCGACTGAACATCTCTTCTTTGTAATAGGTGACTTTATCCCACATCTCTTGTGCTTTCTGATCGACAGGGCTTAATTTCCAATGTTTCAATGGATTGCTCATACGTTCTGTAAATCGTGTTTGCTGATTCCCTTTTGAGATGGAGAACCAAAATTTGATCAAAATAATCCCATCGTCAATCAGTGCATGTTCGATCTCTGGGACTTCACGCATAAATTTCTCATATTGGTCGGGGGTACAAAAATCAAATACTGGCTCGACAATCGCACGGTTGTACCAACTTCTATCGAAAAAAGTAATCTCTCCCGGATTGGGCAAATGTTGAAAGTAACGTTGAAAATAAAATTGTCCCGTTTCGACTTCTGTCGGTTTTTGCAATGCTACGACTCTAAATTTACGGGGATTGAGATATTCGGTAAAACGCTTGATCGCCCCCCCTTTTCCCGCAGCATCACGACCTTCGAAAATAATCATGACCCGTTTATTGTTTTCATAGACCCAGTTTTGGAGCTTGATCAACTCAACTTGCAAACTTTTTAGCTCTTGCTCATACTCGACTTCATGCAGAATCTTTGCTATATTCTTTTGTCGCATAAGCTGTTTCAAACCACTTTTGGTTCTCAATAAATGAAAATTTTGTTCCAACTCTTGTAGAACTTTTTTCGCTTCCTCATCTTGCACATGAGAGTGCAGATATTCTAAATCTTGAAAGATGGTTTTCATCATTCCCCTTTTGTTGTATAAGAACTTTTATGTCACGTGTTTTTATTCTATTCCTATGCAACTTTAAAAATTCTTTATTTTTCGACAAAAGCTTAATGTAAATCTAACCAAGGTGAGTTTTACGGGTGAAACAACATCGAAAAGCCTCTAAAGAGAAAATAGCCCGAAGCAACCAAGAGAATGACGGTGAGCAATATTTGTTTACTATTTAGTTTCATGCAAAAATTATATCGCCTTAACACTAATGTAACACTTTTTTACTATCATAAAGAGATGAAAATATTTAAGGAAAAATATGAAAAATGCTGTTCTTCTCTCTTTGGCTGCGACACTCGCTCTTGCCTCTGAACCTGTCACTATCCAAAAAATTACCGTTGAAGCGGATGCCCCCAAAACAGAGGGGAAAAATGTTGTTGCCGATGAAATGGTAAAATTCTCTCGTCAAAGTGATTTGGGGGAGATGCTCTCCAATACCCTCCCTGAAGTGACCATGGTACGTAATAGTGGTGTCGGTAACGATATTATCCTCCGTGGATTCCGAAAAGATAACCTCAATATCACCATTGATGATGCCAAAGTATGCGGTGCGTGTCCCAACCGTATGGATCCCCCTTCAATGCACGTCTCTTCAAGTCAAATCAAAAGTGTAGAAGTGCAAGAAGGTCCCTTTGATGTAACCAAATTTGGGAGTCTTGGAGGTAAAATCAACGTCGTCACCAAAGATCCTCAAAAAGGGGTACATGGAGAAGTTTCTGCAACATTGGGAAGTTTTGATTATCGTAAACTCTCTACGACACTAGAGGCAGGTAATGACACCGTGCAAGCGCAAGTTGGGTTTAGTCGTGAAACATCGGGGCAATACAAGGATGGGAATGGTCGGACTCTTACGGAGCAAACTGATTTTCTCATAGGAAACTTACCTGCAAATTTTAGTTCATTAACCTCAACTCAACAAACAAATCTTATGAAACTTCAGGGACAAAAATTCGCTACTGCCAATAAAAATATGAGTGCCTACGATCGTAATAACTATTGGGCAAAAATTATTACTAAAATCGGTGATAACCAAAAACTAACCCTTAGCTATTTCGGAGACCGTGCCGATAATGTCCTCTATCCCCGTTATCCCATGGATGCCCAAGTCGATGATACCGATATGTTCAAAGCAAAATATCAATTTTTTAATCTCTCCAGTTTCTCCGATGAATTGAAAATTGAGGGGTATCACTCAAAAGTAAAACATGTCATGGGAACCGATTTCCGTGCCAGTGCAGCAACAATGGTTATGGTTGCCCCTGTCGACGCAACCATTCAAGGGGCTTTAGTAGAGAACACTATGACTATTTCAGGAGCAAAAGTAGCCGTCGGAGTCGATACGAGCCTACGCAATTGGGATGGGACAAAAGGGCCAAAAGCCAATCCAGCTCAAAACATCATGCTTCCCGATGTCGATACCAAAAATATCGCCCTCTATGCCAAAGGGGTCAAAACCATCGGTAAGTACGAAATAAGCAGTGGAGTCCGTTATGATGATAGCACCATCAATCCCAATCAAGGGCTAGCTGCCGTCGATCCACTCGCTATCAATAAAACCTTTCTTAATGCTATGAAAGACCGTAGCTACAACGATGTTAGTGCCAACCTCCTTGCCAAATACAACTATACCCCCAATACCAATGTGTTCATCGGTGCGGGGCAATCTATCCGTGTCCCTGATGCCAAAGAACTGTACTGGGTGGCTAGTGGTAATAGCAATCTCAATGAAACCAAAAACCGTGAAATTGATATGGGGGCAGAACACACCGCTGGTAACCTCCACGTCAAAGGAACCGTGTTTTACAGTGACTTAAAAGATTATATCTATGCGTATCAAACCAGTACGACAACCAGTAGTTGGGCAAATATTGATGCCACCATTGCAGGGTTAGATCTTCATGGAGATTATCTCCTTGGCAACGAATGGCGTATCGAATCGGGTGCTGCGTATCAAAAAGGGATGAAAAAAGATCCTTCACAGCTTGGAGCAACCCAAACCAATAAAAATCTTGCCGAAATTCCTCCTCTTAAAGGGCGTGCAGCATTGGTATTTGACGATAGTAGCTATTATGCCATGGCAGAATGGATTGCAGCTTCTTCTCAAACCATCGATGCTAATAACGGGGAAAAAGAGATTGCGGGCTATGCCCTCTTAAATCTCAAATATGGGGCAGAATTGGGAAAAGGGTTCTCTCTTAGTACGGGGATCAATAACTTTTTCAATCGCACGTATGCGCTAAACAACGCTTATGTTGGAAATCAGCTTATCGGAACGAATGGAACCAATCCCCTTGTTCTCAATGAACCAGGGCGCAACTTCTACGCAACCCTTAGCTATAAATTCTAATATCACGATTCCCCTCACACTGTTTCGTCACCTCTCGCTTTTGGCGGGAGTAACAGTTAAAACATCTTCGGTTTAAACGAATCCTTATCTACATAATAAACATCGGGGAAGTCATTTCCTCGACGTTTAAGGGACTTTGTTAACAACTCTTTGTCAAAAATTTTATCCAATTTACTACGAATTGCCACAAAAGTATTATGCTCCTTCCCACTAAACCCTTCCGTTTTTTTCGTCATTACACTAATGGGATCAATAGGGGTTGCCCCCACGTACATCCCAAAATGCAAATGAGGACCCGAAGAGAGCCCTGTGGAACCCACATACCCGATAAGATCACTTTGTTTGACACTGCTCCCCACGTGAAGCCCTGATTTAAACCCTTTGAGATGAGCATACAAACTTGTGTGTCCGCTGGCGTGATGAATCTTGATCGTATTGCCGTATCCTCTCGATGTCCCAACAAAGCTCACTTTCCCCTCCCCAGTAGACAATACAGGAGTACCCGAACGAGCACCGTAATCAACCCCTACGTGGGCACGATAACGATGCAAGACAGGGTGGTAACGTCGCTTCGTAAAAAATGAGGTGATACGGGCATTACGAATAGGGGTCATAAAAAGGAGTTTCTCGAACTGCGCCCCTTTCTCATCGTAAAAGTTCCCATCTTTATGGCGATACAAAGCATACCGCTTCCCTGCGATTTGAATCACTGCCCCCGACACTTCAGGCATGGAGAACGGTTTGCCCAGACGATATTTCTGATCGTAGATCATCACGAGAGGATCCCCATTTTTTAAATCTTTTTTAAAGTTTACCCTCCCTTTGAACATCTTGACAAAAGTAGCAGCGAGATTTTTGGATCCTGTAGAGCGGAGAATATCATCGTAGGGGGCACTAGTGATTTGGGTATAAAGGATCTCTTTATGGATTTCACTCACAATAGGGATAACTTGCATTTCGTATCGTTTTTTTGTGGTATAATAAATTTGTATCTGAAGTTCATCATTGACAGGGATAAGAATTTGTTCAATTGTCTTTTTGGAACTCACTAGCATTTGGCATTTGGCATTATAGGGGATGTCCTCGGTCATTTTTTGATCATCATCATCCATATTATAATAGAGAGAAAGGGGAAGTTTCGAACGCTCTAAAAAGGTAAGAAAACTCTCTCCATCTTTCCATTTAAAGGGTTGAACATGTGATGCGAATAAAAAAATAGGCAACAACAGTAACCAAACTAATCGACCCATTCCTATCCTTAAGTGCCTATTTTTTGTAAAAAGAGTCTTAAATAATATCAAAAAAACTGTTTACAAAGTCTCTCTTTGCTATAATTGACCTTATTTCGTTTGACAAAGGTTACCATGATGCGCATTTGGTTTTTTTCTCTCCTCTGTATAGCGGTGCTTGAGGCATCCCCTATCTCTTCTCCCCTGCTTGAAGTACAAGAACACGGTGGGACAATCGATGCTTCCCAAGCAAAAGAGGGGATGAGTGGCTTTGTGGTTCGCCATTTTGATACCACCCACAGCTCCATTATTGCCAATGCCCGTGTTAAACACGTCAACCCCACAACGCATCAAGCAACGCTCTCTTTTTCACCCTACGATGGGTTGAAACAAAATACCCTCCCAAGTGGAAAATGGACTCCAACCGTATCTGATGAAGTGGTGCTTGCCTACGATTACCACCGTGGATTGCTTATCGCCCCCAGTGATGACACCTATACCAAAGTGACCAAAACTCTCCCCAATGTCGAATGGGTTCACCCTGATCTCTATGCCACCTATCTCTCCTACGAGGGGCACCCGACTCCATTAGTAAAAGATTTTCACAACTTTTGTACTGCCAACTCGATTGGACTCCTTACAATTCAAAGTAGTGATACCCTCTTTACCCTTGATTGCAAAAATTTTGCCCTCCTTGAAATAGCCCCGTCCCAAACCGACAGTCATCTTTCTATGACCCCATTTTTTACCCGCGTTGCAGCCATTCGCGCTGGATGGTGGGGAGAGGGGAGTTCGAAACTACAAAGCTATGAACCCTATTATCTGGAACAAATTGCCTTAAACAACCCAAAAAACAGAGAGTTATATGCACTTATCAAAGCTAAATTTGGTGAACAAAGTGCACTATTACGCCATTTTGAAGTAAAGGAGCATTAATGCTACCCTCATCCGCCCTTGATTTTTTTACCGCTTTAGTGGGAAAAGAGAACCTCTATAGTGATAAAGCCCACCTCATCGCCTACAGTTACGATGCCACCCGTGAAAAATTTCAACCCGATGCTGTCCTTTTCCCCCGTCACGAACAAGATGTCAGTGATATTTTAAAATATTGTAATGAACACCGTATCGTTATCGTCC
The DNA here is from genome assembly GCA_011391735.1 of Sulfuricurvum sp. Classification (GTDB taxonomy): domain Bacteria; phylum Campylobacterota; class Campylobacteria; order Campylobacterales; family Sulfurimonadaceae; genus Sulfuricurvum. Next base: position 30,614 of record JAABPY010000173.1, read on the forward strand.
CACGTGGAGCAGGAAGTGGCTTTACAGGGGGAGCACTCCCTAGTAGCGGTGGCATTGTTTTGGCGTTTGAAAAACATATGAACAAGATTTTAGAGATCGATATGCAAAATATGGTCGCCATCGTCCAACCCGGAGTTATCAATATGGAGCTCCAACGTGCGGTGGAGGAGGTAGGGCTATTTTATCCTCCCGATCCTGCTAGCCAAGAGTACTCCACTATCGGTGGCAATGTCAACGAAAATGCAGGGGGGATGCGTGCAGCGAAATACGGTATCACCAAAGATTATGTGATGGCAATTCGTGCCGTTCTTCCCAATGGCGATATTATCAAAGCGGGTAAGCGCACCATCAAAGACGTAGCAGGGTACAACATAGCAGGTATCCTCATCGCTTCTGAGGGAACCCTCGCCGTTACGACAGAAGTGACCTTAAAACTCCTAAGTAAACCTAAAATGACCAAAACGGCAATGGGAATATTTTCAAGCGTCCATGAAGCGATGGAAGCCGTTTATAAAACAATGAGCAGCGGTGTCACCCCTGTTGCGATGGAATTTCTCGATAATCTTACCATTCGCGCTGTTGAGCAAGTGTATCACAAAGGATTGCCCATCGAAGCGGGGGCAATTCTCGTTACCGATGTCGATGGTAATCTCGAAGATGATTTGGATTTCCAACTGGGGATTATTGCAAAGGTATTCAGTGAAAATGGGTGCAATGAGTTCAAAATCGCCCAAAACAAACAAGAGGCAGCCAATTTGTGGTTTGCGAGGCGTAATGCGAGTCAATCGCTCTCCGTCTATGGTTCGAAGAAAATTAATGAAGATGTCACTGTTCCACGATCGGCATTGCCTCAACTGTTAGAGAAATTTAATGCTATTGCCCTGAAATATAATATCAATATCCCCTGCTTCGGTCACACAGGAGATGGTAATGTCCACACCAACGTTATGGTTGATGGCAAGAATCCGCAACAGGTCAAAATCGGGTATGAAGCGATCAAAGAGGTGTTCCAAGCCACCATTGATCTAGGGGGGACTCTTAGCGGTGAGCACGGTATCGGACTGGCAAAAGCCCCCTATATGTCGATGGCGTTTACCCCTGAAGAGATGGCACTTTTCCAATCGATCAAACGGGCATTTGATCCTAACAATATCCTCAACCCTGCCAAAATGGGACTTTCTTAATTGGAACGTTTACGAAAAGTTTGGTACGAGGGAAAACGGTTTGTCTTGATGATGTTTGATCAAGATATTACCGTTTATGCCTCTAGCCTAAGCTTTTATACGATTTTTACCGTCGTTCCATTGCTTATCATATCGCTAAGTCTTATCGCCAATGTCCCTGTTTTTGAATCACAATATACAAAAATCCAACTCTTTATTTTTGATAATATTATGCCCGTTCAAACCGCTGCCATCGCCGAGTATTTTGAGTCATTTTCACAAAATTCGGTCAAACTTGGAGTAGTTGGATTTAGTACGATGATTATCTCCTCGCTGCTCTTTTTCCAAAACTTCGAATACATCGTCCAAAAAATCTTCACAACCTCTAAGCGGGGTCTTTGGGATTCCATCACCACCTATTGGACCCTTATCACCCTCACTCCCATCGTCCTTATCGCCTCTATGAGTCTCAAAGCCTATCTCCAAGCCACTATTACAGGATTTGCCCTCAATGTCCTCTCCCTCTTCCCTTTTTTACTGCTATGGGGGATTTTCTTTTTGATTTACAAAATAGCCGTCAATGCCAATGTCTCCCCCAAAGCAGCGGCGATTAGCTCATTTGTTGTTGCCATCGTATGGGGAGTGGCGAAGAACAGTTTCGTCCAATATGTCTTTTATAACAAAACCTACGCCACCATGTACGGCTCCTTCTCTGCCCTTATCTTTTTCTTCCTGTGGATTTATGTCTCGTGGATTATCGTCATTTATGGGATGAAGTTATGCTATTTGATACACAGCGCCGATGAACGTCGAGAGACCGAGGGTTCCTAAACTCCAAAACGCCCATTGCCACCGCATCGCTAACAGTGCTAAAACGACGCTGGCAAAACCCATCCACATCGGAATAAAGACGTGGTGCATATCCCCCATCTCAAACATTTTTAACAAATAAAGGTCAAAAAGATCTCCCCAAGGGGTGAAAGCGTGAAGTGCCAAGACAGTAGGATAATAGATATTAAACGCAATATTAAGCCCAAGGGAACCAATATGCCACCATCCGAAAGTTCCGAAAATTGCCAATGAGATAGGAAGCATCACCAAGTAGCACCAAAAATTCAATGCCAAGAAAATCTGCCACGGTTTCCAGTGTTCATAATAACGGACGAAAACAAAAATAGAGAGCACTCCAAATGCCGAGAACCAAAACGATAACGAGAAAAATAAGCGTGGGAAAAAAGCAAGAAGAAGCCCTACTGCGATCAACAATGTTTGCACCGAGATGATTTTAACTCCCCGATCATAAAGCCAATACCCCACCGCAATCATCCCAAAGGAGCGTACCATCGCAGGATTAAACTCCAAAGTCACCAAGTAGCTAAACAACAGCCCCATCACAATCAAAGAGAGATCACGGTTACCGTGTCGATAGGGGAAGTAACGATTATGTAGCCACCGATAGGGACGACGAAATAAGAAATAGGCAATAAGACTCAAAATCCCGAAGTGGTATCCACTAATAGAGAGGGCAGGACTAAGCCCCATCGCCCCTATAAGCTCCTGAAAATCTTGAGACATGGGGGTTGCGACGAACAGCCCACCATAAAGCTCTTTCATCCGCTGGTTCTCATGCATGGAGGCGATAGCACGATACCACTTCTCTTTGAGGCTCAACTGGGGGTACACCTCATAAATTTCCCCCTTAGCACGAAACCCTTTGAGAAAATCCAAAAAAGTGACCTTCTTCACCTGAAGTTCCACCAATAGCTCACGCCCCCGTAAATCCCTGAGATAGGGACTCATCACACAGCGACATAACGAACCGTTCTCCAATCGCAACTTCATTGAGGTTTTGGGTTTGTCTCGGATAAGCTTCACCTCTTGATCGATTACCTCCGCACGTACGAGGGGATCGTCAAAAGTT
>JAABPY010000174.1 GCA_011391735.1 Sulfuricurvum sp.
ATTGAAGGTATTCATATCCAAGGGAGAGAGAGGCGATAACGAGAAGAAAAAGAACAAAAAAAGAACCACTTTTACGATCAAAAAGCTCAATACGTTCGAGTTTTGCCATCAGATTATTGGCATTGATACATTTCCTGAACCCATACCGTCATCCATATTCATCGTGGCACTTTTCATATCAATACTCTCATACACAATCTGAGCCGCACCAAATGTTGGTTTATCCACAAATCGAGTAAATTTCTTCTGAAAGACCAGCTTCACATGACCTGTGGGACCATTACGCTGTTTACCGATAATGATCTCCGCTTCCTCTTCCTCTTTTTCAACGTACTTGGAGATAAACTCTTTTCCTGCGGCAATTGCCTCTTTTTCCCGCTCTTTTTCCTCTTTGTAGAGATAAACATCATTGCGATAGACGAAGAGGATAATATCGGCATCTTGCTCAATTGACCCCGATTCACGAATATCACTCAACATCGGACGCTTATCGGAACGAGACTCCAACCCACGATTAAGTTGCGAAAGGGCAACGATAGGGATCTCCAACTCACGTGCCAACATTTTTAGTCCCCGTGAGATCTCACTTACCTCAAGGTGACGATCTTTCCCCCCTGTTCCGTTCATGATTTGGAGATAATCGATGACGGCAAGTTCAATCTCAGGATGGCGGCTTTTAAGCTTACGCAGTTTCGAGCGCAACTGATGAATATTGACCGAACCATGATCATCCACGAAGAGTTTGGAGTGGCGCATCTTGTCCACCGCATCGTTAAGCCGTTTGTACTCTTCGGGATTCATATCCCCTACTCGTAGCCGCTGAAGCTGAATGGAGGTCTGAACACTCAAAAGCCGCAACATCAACTGTTCCGCTGGCATCTCCAGAGAGAAAAATGCCACCCCTTTCCCTTTTTCGAGGAGGTTTTGCACCATATTGAGGGCGAAACTTGTTTTACCCATAGCTGGACGTGCTGCCACAATGACCAAATCCCCTTTCCCAAATCCCGTCGTCATTTTATTCAGTTCCGCATACCCCGTATCGACACCGACCAAGATAGCATCCCCCCTCTCCCGCATCTCTTCGATATACGCCATCGTATCATCAGTAATTTTGGGGGCGTCTTTAAAATCAATCGATTGGGAGTTTTGAGTGATCTCATAGAGCTTTTTTTCAACCAAATCGACAACATCATTACCGTTAAGGTTCTCTTCGAGGGTTACTCGTTTGATCTCTGTGGTGAGAGTGAGAAGATGACGCTTGATCGCCTTGTCTTTGATCTCTTGGACGTAGGCGGTGGTGTTGGAGATAGGATTGGCGGTGAGAATATCGACCAATACCCGCTCATCGAACTTTTGCTTTCCACTGAGCTCTTTTTTGATAAACTCTTCATCAATGGGAAGATCTCGGTGAGAGAGGGAGAGCATCGCGCGGTAGATCTCTTGGTGAGCGGCAAGATAAAAATCTTCGGCATTGAGCACCGCTTCAAACTCATCGAACTGTGCAGGGTCGAAGATAATGGAACTAAGGACTGAACGTTCAAAAGCTAAATTGTATAACGATTCTTCCATTAATCTTCCACTGCCGCCATTTTCTCAACCTCTTCAACGAAGCGGTCAACAAGAGCATCTTCACTTAACCGTGCCACCACTTCTCCCTTCACCATCACAAGCCCTGACCCCTTGCCATACGCAATGGCGACATCGGCGTGCTTTGCTTCCCCAATAGCATTGACAACACACCCCATCACCGACAAATCCAGCGGTTTTTTGATATGCTTCGTCCGCTCTTCGATCACCGCAACCGCAGTGACCAAATCAGCTTCGATTCGTCCACACGTGGGACAGGAGATGATATTCACCCCCTCTTTCGCCACGCCGCTATCTTTGAGGATAGCCCGCCCCACTTTGATCTCCTCTTCGAGTTCTCCCGTGATAGAGACGCGCATCGTATCGCCAATACCCTCAAGCAGTAGTGTCCCAAGCCCAATAGCGCTTTTAATCGTTGCGTGAAATATCGTCCCTGCTTCCGTCACACCTAGATGAAACGGGTAATTGTTTTTCGGTCGTAACATCCGATAGGCTTCAACGGTACGCTGTACATCACTTGCCTTGAGAGAGACTTTAATATCGGTAAATCCGAGATCTTCGAGAAACTTGATATTGTACTCAGCAGATGCCACCATCCCCTGAGCCGACTGTCCGTAACGCTGTTCAAACTCTTTTTCCAAGCTCCCAGCATTGACCCCAATACGAATGGGGATATGACGCTCGCTACACGCCTTTACAATCTCCCGAATACGAGATTTTTCACCAATATTTCCGGGATTAAAACGGATACAATCAACGACTTCAGCCGCAATAAGTGCTAGTTTGTAATTAAAATGGATGTCGGCAACGAGAGGGAGCGAAATCTGTTCTTTGATAGCTTTAAGGGCATGCGCATCCTCTTCATCAGGAACCGCAACACGGACGATGTCACACCCTGCGAAATGGAGACGATTGATCTGCTCAACCGTTGCGGCAACATCTGCTGTGCGTGAATAAGTCATTGACTGTACCGAGATAGGAGCATCTCCTCCAATGGCAACATTTCCGACGTATATTTTTTTGGTGGGGGTTCGTGGTATCAAAATTTTATCTTAATTTCATTATTTTTTAGAGATAGAAGTATGCGTTGCTTCCCAAACGCTATACATTAATCCACACAATAAAGCCAAAAGAGCTACAATGACAATTATTTCTCTCATCAATCATCCTTTTTTAAATCACGTAAACTTCGAATTTTTTGAAGTGCTCTATGGTTAATCCAAGTAATCAAGCCTGCCAAAATAAGAACACCAAGACCATCAAGCATCAACAATAATAATTCGCTCTCTTTGTAGTGAGAAACTAGCCAGCCAAGCATACCAAATGCAGCAGCTACAGCAATCCCGAGCCAAACTTTCAACCAACCAATATCTTCTTTTATTTCGTCAACTTTTCCCATCCGATCATTATACCATATTACGTAAACTCTATAGGATCCATATCGATTTCACACAGAGGTGTTTTCACCCGTTTTATGGCTCGAATCAAATCGGTACTTTGTTCACTTCGTAGCAATATCTGAAATCGGTATTTAGAGCCAATTCTCTCAATCGGTGATGCTCCTGAACCTACAATATCGACAATAGAGAGGGTTTTTAGAATTTCCACCGCTTTTTCCATCTCCCCTTTTGCCTTCATCCCATTTTTATGAGCAAACAACAAACGGGCTAGTTTTTTGTGAGGGGGATAGTGCCCTTGGCGCATGGTCAGTTCCTTTTGTAAAAACGTCTCATAATCGTCTAAAAAATGGCGGAAAAAGGGCTCATTGAAACTCTGAACAATCACCGTAGAATCATTTTTTCGTCCGCTTCGTCCTGCGATTTGGATGAGAAGAGATAATGCCTTTTCCCGTGCACGATAATCGGCTTGCCCCAATAGATTATCAATCCCCATCACCACCGCTAACGCAATATCGTGATAATCGTGCCCTTTTGAGAGCATTTGCGTCCCTACCAAAAGATCAATTTCACGATTATTAAACGCTTTGAGCACTTTGGTGAGCTTGTTTTGGGTTGTAATGACATCACGGTCAAACTGTTGTATTTTTAGATCGCTAAAGCGCTTTTGGAAATGTTCCACCGCCTCTGCCGTCCCTAGGCGTGACGTACTCAAACGACCACTTTGACATTTAGGACAGACACGGGGGAGAACTTCAGTGTAATTGCAATAATGACATTTAAGGGCACGGGAACTCTTATGCAACGACATCCCAACACTGCAAAAAGGACACTCGATAATATAGCCGCAACTGTCACACAGCATCGTTTTAAAGTTGGCACGAGTCGGGATAAAAACAATCCCTTGATGCCCTCTTTTAAAATTTTGCTCTATAGACTCGTCGATAAAAGGGGTAAGTGCCTCGATAGAGGGTTCAAATACAAAGCTCCTCTTGGAGGTGTAATATCCCCCACGCAAACGAAAAAAGGGGATCTTCGCATAACTTGAAAGACTGGGAGTAGCGCTCCCCAACACAACGGGTATCTTTAAAAGTTTCCCCGTATAAATCGCCATATCCCGTGCATTATAACGGGGACGGGAGGATGATTTATAGCTCTCATCGTGCTCCTCATCCACCACAATCAGCCCCAAATCCTCTACGGGTAAGAAAAGAGCCGAACGAGGTCCCGCGATGATTTTAGCCTCACCACTGTGTATTTTTTCCAATGTCCCCTTTTTTTGTTTCGGGGTCATTTTGGAATGCCACAATACGAACATCTCTCCAAAATGGGTGGTAAAGCGCTGTTGCATTTGGGGCGTGAGAGAGATTTCAGGAAGAAGAAGCAAACACCGCTTCCCCTCACTCAAAATCTCATCCATACGCTTCATATAAATTTCACTCTTCCCTGCACCCGTATCACCAAAGAGAAGAGAAATGGGATGAGAACGGATAAAGGTTAGGGCATTTGATTGGAAACGAGAGAGAGCAACCTTAATTGGTGCCCGTTCGTGGTGAGCCTGTCGAACCATGAACCCTTCGACAGGCTCAGGGCGAACGGAATACTGGCTTTCCATCCCCTGAAACGGTACAAACAAATTCAACGCTTCCCCAAGGGAACACCCATAATATTCGGACATAAATTGCGCTGTTTTAATTTGAGCTTCTGAATAAAAAAATGGGGAAATATTTACAATAGCGCGTGTGTTAAATTCAGGCTTTTGGACTTCGAGAAGAACAACCCCCTCTATTTCACGATTGCTAAGGGTTACGCTGACTTTGCTTCCAATGGATAATGGGGTATCAGAGTGATATGTTAGAGGTTCGAGAGGGGAGCTCAAGAGGGCTATTGTGTAGAAATGCAAATTATGCCGCTTTTGGGATAAATGTCTCCACTGTATCCCCTTTGCGTTGCAACACAATGACACCTGCTTCAAGTGCCTGTTCTGTTAAATCATCGTAGAGTGAGAAGGTAGCTAGAACTAGATGATGATTGTAATCTTTGTATATCGGAAAAAGCTTTTTGAAGTTCTCGTATTTTTTGGTGAGTAGTTTAGTCAAATCACTTTCATGGGCTTTGTATTTTACTTCGATGATCGCAATATCTTTGCCATTTATCATCACAATATCGTATGCATCTTCGATTGCACCAGCACTTCTTTTCCAATTCTTGCCTAGAAAATCGTAATGAATTCCTGCTAAGGTTTGGGTATGTGCTAGGGAGTTGTAAAAGAACTCTTCGGCAATTTCATTATCAGTTGGCTGCATCCGTAACCATTCTTCATCAAGTATTTTTTTTGTTCTTTTTACGAGAAGCGCCTCTTTTAATTCTTGATCGGTCATTTAGTTTCCTTTCTGGCAATAATTAAGAGGTAAAAAGAGGAGATACCAACAAGGCTATAGAGAGTAGAAATACACTTAAATTAAAACTACCAAGCCACTTCTTTGGCACCATAAATAATAACACCCACAAAAACAACTGCCAAAAATATCATCATCGCTGTAGCTAACATTATAAGATTCTAAACCTCTGACAATTTGATAGTAGTAAACACCATAAGACCTAAAAACGCCAATGCGATACCAACCAAAGCCATAAATGCCAATGTCATCATAAATCCTTTATTTCTTTTGTTCTATTAGAAAGTTTTATTACAAGTGAAATCATAATTCCAATGAGTACAATGGTGACAAAAACACCCAACCAAAATACACCATCAATTCGATTATTGTCAAAGCGATCTATCAACTTTCCAATAATCATAACCAAAATACCCATTCCAATAGTCAAGGCAATACGCAACGTATTTAATACTTCTTTTGTTTCATCTATTTTTCCCATAAATTGATTATACCACATATTAAAAAAAGGATTATAAAAAATTAGGGGGGAACCCAAAAGGGCTATTGTGTAGAAATGCACTTAAAATAAATAACCGATTTTCGTTGACATTTACAACAATTTGTCAATAAGCTTGAAGGCAACCATAAAAAGACCCATAATGGCAATCAGTTGCATCATATTTTTATTGAGAGCAGTTTGAATGGTAGTTTCAATTTTTTGTTCCATAATCTTAAAATCACTTTTTAAACTCGCCACATCCGCTACGACTTCATCAAGCTTCTGATCCAAATGATTGATATGATTGTATTGGCTTTTGAGCAAAAGAGTGTTGATATCGTCTTGATTCAACCCTTGACCATTACCAAATTTTGTCTCAATCTCTTTGATTTTAGGGGTAATCATTTCAATAAGCATATCGTCAACACGTGTTTTATTCATATTAGACTCTTTCCTTATTTTAGTACGACATTATAACACCAATACCGATTAATTTGTTAAAGCAGCGCACTTATTGGTGGTAGCTGCTGTACAGTTAAATGTTCCATTAGCAGGAGTGTACGTAAAAACTGTATCCAGACCATCAACTTTATAGGTGTATGTCCAACCATTCGTTGCATCACCTCCAACTGTATTATCCCATTTTCCATTGGTATTATCTTGCGTTGTGATTCCATACTGTAAAAGCGTACTCGTCGCTGTTCCATTATTATCAAACAAAATATCCGTCGCATGATGTAGCTTATTAATATAATTCGACTGCCCCTGCAACAACCGCCCTTGACGCTCACTCACGATCGCCGCACGGATCGCCGCCACGTCACTGCGCCCTTTGGAGATTTGGGCATCATCACGTGTTGCTGCAAATTTCGGGATTGCAACTGCGGCTAAAATACCCAATACGACTATGACAAATACCAACTCAATCATCGTAAAGGCTTTTCGCTTATGGTATAACATATTGTCCCCTTAGTTGCATAGGATAGTCTTCTTCTTTAATAAGAACTTGCAATTTATCACATTTTACATCACCAGCTACACCTTTGGTAATGATCAACGTATCCAAATCACCACTTGTTACAATCTGAACGATGATACAATTATCAATATCTCCAAATTTTACAGTCACTTTTGAATTAGTAACATCATTTATGGCATCACCTCCGCTCACTAGTGAATTATAACCATTTGACATCACCGTTAAATCAGGATCAAGACTCCCCTTTGCCGTAGCATACTCAGCAATCTCAGTAGCACCACTCATAATATTTTGCGCTAATCTAGAAGCAGTAGCATCATCGCGAGTAGCTGTTAAACGGGGGAGAGCAACTGCGCCAAGAATACCCAAAATGACAATGACAAAAATAAGTTCAATCATCGTAAAAGCATTTCGTTTCATTTATGATCCTAAATTGCTCTGATTTTTAAGATTACTAAGTAATCCTAAAAATCAAATCAACATATCGTATCCATTCCCAAGCCAAAGCTTGAGAAGAAGTGAAAACAATATCTATTGTTTAATACTAACTCCACCTAAAGTTATCGTTTTCGCTGCTTTAGCCGGCGTAAGTAAGCCATTTTTTGCAGCGGCTGTATATACAGGAGCCGAAATTGTAGCCGGACATACAGTAGCATCATTAGCCGTCGGGGTAATAGTTAAATTCCCATCCGTAGTAATTGCTAATGTAAAACATTTTGCACCAGCCTGCGCCTCTGCCAGCGTATAGTTAGTTAGTGCCCCTTGAGCTGTCCACTCTGCAGCTAAGTTTTGTACAACTTGATTAGTAGCTGTCAGCTCACTAGCTATTTTAGCATCCTCACGTGTTGCTGCCAATTTCGGAATGGCAACTGCTGCCAAAATACCTAGAATAACGATAACGAAGATTAACTCGATCATAGTAAAACCTGAACGTTTCATGGTTTACTCCTTATAAGTAGAAAAAGTAGTTACGCTCGTAACTCTGGTAGTATTATGAGCCTCATAATCTTAGGAAGTGCTTAATATTTTATATTTTATAAGGATTTATTATAAAATAGGAGGAATTCTTGAATTTTCCTTCATTCCAAAAAGAATGCGCTTGCTCTCTTGCTTTTTACATACAATTAATATACAATATTTAAAATAATTCCACTGTAGGGGATGCCATGATTTTTGATTGGAATGACGACAAAAATACGCTCCTAAAAGAGACCCGAAATGTCTGTTTTGAAGATATAATTACCAGTATCCATGAAGGAAAGCTTCTCGATATTGTAAAAAACTCCAGTGCCAATCATCCAGAGCAATATTGCTTGATTGTTGAAGTTATGAAATATGTACATATTGTCCCATTTGCCAAAAACGATGATATCTTTTTTTTAAAAACTATCTATCCTAGCCGCAAATTAACTAAAAAATACATCAAGGAGTAGTCGATGCATACCAAAATAATTTACACTGACGAAGAGCTTGCTATTGTTGAAGCTGTAGAAAATAACAACTACACTTCAGTGTCAAAAGAAGAATTTGAAACTTTGAAGCAATCTCTCCAAATTGCTGCTGCACAGACGATCAAACAACGCTCAAAACGCAAGGCTATCAGTATTCGTCTGCTTGAGGATGATATTATCAAACTAAAAGCCATGGCACTCAACGAAGGTATCCCCTATCAAACGTATATCACACACGTCATTCACAAAGTCACCACAGGGCAACTGCGAGCATCATAAAAGGAGGACGGTCACCGAGCGTCAACCTACGGGTCAGCGTTAAATGTTTTTCTATCTTGACTGAATTCTTCAAATCCAATATCTGCAACAAATTCTTTAATGGCTTTGACAGAATCAAGAATGTCTTCCGCATAAAGTTTTAAATTCAGATAGAAACTCATCTGTCGTATAAATAGCCACTCCGCAATCAACAAACTTTTTGTCATTCGTTATCAGCGCACTACAGCCGTTTTCTTTGGCACAAAGACATTGGAGAACATCTTCCAAATCCAAACTTTTTTCCAAAGACACCTCTATGGCATTTTGTATCACCTCTGCACCAAAAGGGACTATATGCCATTTGGATTGTATGGTTTTGAAAAAATTTAGAGCTTTCTTTTTTTCTTTTACGACATAAAAAACCGTTGAAAGAATATCTTCACTGATAACTATTTGATAATTACCACTGGTTAAATATTTCAATAACTCCAAAGCCACCGTATGTGTTTCTCTCGTAGGTACCATTAAGTCGATAATAATATTAGCATCCAGAAAAATCTTACTCTTTTCCATTAAAGTCTCAATGCGCGAGCTTCTCTCAGCTGGCTTGATGTCATGTTGTTGTATTTTTCATCAATCGTTGCAATCCCCACAAACTGCAGTATCTCATCCAACTCTCTTTGTCTTTCATCCATAATCTTTTTTTCCAAGAGCTTTCTAAACTCATCGGCATATTTAGGTGAAATAAACAGCCCTTTGTACTCATGCGACTTCTTGTCCTCTACATCAACATAATCATAGTGTTGCAAGATATTGGTATTACGCGCCAAATCTCGTATGCTCAATGTTGTTGTCATTTTATATCCTTTATTGACTTT
>JAABPY010000187.1 GCA_011391735.1 Sulfuricurvum sp.
GTATGTAAAGCGTCTCGTAATCGTCCAAACTGCCTTTCACTCTCAAACACCTCTAACGCCTTTTCCCTACCTGCGAAAGCATATGTATCTCTCAATACATTATCTCTTTGTAACAGCTCTAGTTTATCGCTCAAATCATCACTGTCAAATGTCTTAAAAAGCAATCCATTGATACCATCATCAATAATCTCCAACGGTCCACCTCTGTCACTGGCAATGACACACACACCGCACATCATCGTTTCAATGAGCACCAATCCGAACGTCTCATTCTCCGTTGCTAATACCATCACATCACATAACTGCATCATCGTCTGCGCTTGGGTTGTGAAGCCTGTGAAAATTCCCACATCACTATAATCTTTTTGGAGTTTTTGGAGATAGGGTTCCTCCATTGCGGCTCCAATCACCAACGCTTTTGCATTCACCCCTTTGGCACGCAACTTTTTCACTGCTTCAAGGAGAATATGTTGCCCCTTCGCAGGTTCGATTCGTCCAATAATGCCGACGGTAAACGAGTTCCCTAAACCCAATGGTTCCCGATGGCTCTTTTTTGCTTCATCGCTAATGATTATTGGTTGTTGCGCTCCGATATAGAGAACCTCTGTTTTGGGACGAATTTCTGAGGGGATAAATTTCTCGATTTGCTCTTTGACTTGTTGTGTGACGGCAAGGATCATCTCCATATTTTTATACAAAAAACGGTGGTAAAAATCATCTTTGAAACGGGTCATCGTCATATGGCGCGACTGAACAACTTTGGGATGGCGTTTGGAGAGGAGCTTTGCCGTAATAGCAAGGGGTAAATCTTTCGTCCAATGCAGATGTAGAACGTCGATAGCTTCCGTATCAATAATATGGGCAAGTTGGCGTGCGCCAAGCCATGAGAGAAAAATATTTCGTCGCTTGAGAGTGACATAGCGATAAGGGGTATTTTCAAAATAGCTTTTGAGTTTCCCTTTTTCATTAATGACACTGATACACTCCTCACCCAAATGATGAGAAGCACGCATCATATACAGTTCCAATCCGCCCAGATCAGGAGAGAGACACAGTTCACAAATTTTAGTTCCCACGTTTTTGCTCCAAATTCATCTCATAGAGTTTAATATATTTATAAAAATTGGTCACCATATGCGAAAAAGCAATAATCAGCCCCGCATACCCGTCCAAAAATCCCCGTTTTACAATATAGGTGCGAAAAAAGGAGTACAGACCATTGAAAAATGCTTTGGTAGGAGAAGAAGATTTTTTACCGACGTTGTCATTGGCGAAAAGAGTTGAGTAACGGTCAGCTTTTAAAATAAATTCTGTAATGCTAGGATAAGGATAATGGCTAAAACTGTTTGTGAGTTTTTCAATCTTCAACCCATTGGTTACAATATGTTCATGCACGTAATTTTCATTATAACTCGTCGTTGTACGATTATAAATACGGACAATTTCATCCGCTCCCCAGCAATGTGCGATTTCAGTCGTTTTGTAAAAATTTTTACGCAACAGAGAATAAACGCATTCAGGCTCTAATTCTAATCTCATAATCTCTTGCACAATAGCTTCATTTAAAATCTCATCCGCATCAAGTGAGAGTATCCAATCATTCTTAGCGAAACTGGCCGCCGTATTTTTGGTCGGACCAAAACCTGTAAATTCCCCTTTTACGAGGTTGACATTGGGATACGATGAAGCAATGCTTGCCGTGTCATCAGTTGAGCCGTTATCGAATACAACAACATCACTAAACATACGTAAGCTCTCAAGACACTTGGAAATCGTTGCTACACCATTTTTCACAATTATAACAACTGATAGCATTCTTATCCCTCGAAAGTATTTAGTCTCATTATACAAAATTTACACTATTTTTGAAATTACAGCTATAATACATACTAATATTTATGTATAAAGGATTACAGATGTCAGCTACATTGCGTAAAAATTTCGTTTTTGATGCCATAGTTGTCTCCCACTTGGAAGAGATTGCTCGTATCGAAGGACTTTCATTGACAAAAGCGATTAATAATATGATTGAGCAACGATACGAAGAGATAGCAAAGCAAAAGAGGCTTGAGGCTTTTGAAAGTTTAATTTTATCTATCCAACAAGGTGAGCGTAATCCATTTTTAGATCAGTTTGCACCCGACGACAACAAAGTCATCCAAAAAGTAAAAGCGATGATGGAATGAAGAGCGTTTACTTGGATGCTAATATTTTACTTGATTTTAGTAATCCTGATCGAAAATATTATACGCACGCTATTTCCCTAATTACATATTGTCTAAAAAGAGATATTTCACTTTTTACCAGTTGCGATATTATTACGACCCTTTATTATATCGATTCGAAGAAAGGTAAAGAAAGTGCTTTAAATAACATTCATAAAATCAATCAATTCGTTGCCATCATCGACTTTTCAAACACCGAGGTAGAACAAACGTGCGCTTTAATGGCTCAAAACAGTGATTTTAAAGATTTGGAAGATACTATTCAATATATTCTTGCCAAAAAAGTATCGTGCGATTGTATTGTCTCCAATGATCAAAACTTTTTGAGTCCCGATATTCTCCTCTGCAGCAGTGAACAATTTTGCCAAAGGTTGGGATTATGAAACTTTCTTTAAACTATTCGCCTCATTATGAGTATCTTAAACCATCCTTCGAATCCATCCGAGAAATCTTTTCTGGCGACGATCACACTATTCACAAAGCACGTAATGAGCTAAAAGTTATCACCCTTGATGGGATTAAAACGGTAGTAAAATCGTTCAAAATTCCTCATATCCTCAATCGTGTTGTTTATACTTTTTTTCGAAAAAGCAAAGCGTACAAATCGTATCATAATGCTCTAAGACTTCAAGAACTTGGAATTGACACCCCCTCCCCTATCGCATTAATCGAATTTTATGAATCGGGTCTTTTGGGAGAGAGTTTTTTTATTGCCGAATTTTTTGACTACGATTTTACGATACGCACCCCGTTGCTGGAACCGCTTGTTGATCGCAACCAGATTTTTAAAGCCTTTGCCGCCTATACCTACGATTTGCACCAAAAAGGGGTGTGGCATTTGGACTACTCACCGGGGAATATTCTCATCAAACGTACCGACACAGGATATAAATTTAGTATTGTGGATATTAACCGTATGGAGTTTCGGTCTATTTCTCCGCTAGAAGGGTGTGAGAACTTCAATAAACTATGGGCAAGTGATGAAGAACTAGAGATTATGGGACGTGAATACGCACGACTCAGCGGATTTAATGTGGCGGCAACGATTGCCCAAATGCAACGGCATAATAACGCCAATAAACGGACAAAGAATTTTAAAAAGAGACTTAAGAAAGTGTTAAAAGGCGATTTTTCAACGCCTGTTTAACGGTCTCAAACATCTCTTCTCGTCCGTTTGGATCAAGGGGAATCATAAAATGGTGCTGATTGGCTCCAATGCTTTTCCACCGTGCACAAGAGGCGAAACGAGAATCACCAAAAAAGGTAAACGTTTCACACCCCACCGCACTTGCCAAATGATACGTCCCAGTCGAGGTGCTAATGAAAAGTTTGAAGTGACTAAGCAATGCTGCGAAATCGACCACACTTCCGACGGAACGGTAAAGAATCACCCTGCTCTCCCCTAAAAGCTCTTTTGCGTCGTGGTAAAGTTTTTCTTCATCAGGTCCGAAGGTCATCACGACATCAAACTTTTCATCTAATGTGGCTATTTTTACCAATTCGATGTATTCCCCCAGTGTCCAGTTAGCATCCGATGACCCACCAAATCCAGGATGAAAAGCGATAATGGGCTTCGTAAGACCGTATTCTTCACAAAATACTTTAAAATTATCCTCCTCAAAATGAAGCAATGGTTGTGGAAAAGCAAGACGAATATCGGGAAAAAGAGCTTTGGTAAGCTCTAAGTTATACTCAAACTCTGCCATTTTTACCTCACTGCGACGTTGGGTGATACGGCGATTATAAAAAATTTGGGCAATTTTGGTGGCGGGGGCAATGCGAATGGGGATACGGGCGATCCATTGTGCCAATGCAACACGCGTGTTGGAGAAAAGGGTAATTGAAGCATCAACATCCGCTTTTTTGATTTTCAACGCCAATGCCAAAATATCTTCCCCCTCATCGACAATCACCTCATCGATAAAATCACACGAAAGGGCTAGCTTACGGTTTAAGGGGGCAACCAATGCGATAATGCGATTGGAGGGATTATCGTGTTTGAGGACGTACAACGTTGGCAAGGCGGTGATGAAATCCCCCAGTTTATCGTTACGGACGACTAATATGTTCACGCTACCCCTTTTACTTTTTAACCTCAATTATAAAAAACAAATTCCATACGATGATTTTACATCTTTTTTACCTAAAAAGTGTACGAGAAATTTCAAAAAAATCTCCAGTTTTTTGAATTGATAATTGGATAAAATACGGCATGCAAAAAATAATATGCCAAAAATGTCACTACTATTTTGTCACGTGGGAAGCCCACCAACCTCATGGGTGTAAGGCGTATGGGTTTAAATCCAAAATGATCCCTTCCCAAGTTGTCCTTAGCTCAAGTGGAAAACCGTGTACCTTCTTTGAACCTAAGAAGAGCGTTTCCACATAAGCTTTTTCCCAAATCCGAGCCGATTATCGGTCATTTTGATGGTATCGAGCCGAATTTTCCATAAGGTGGGGTTCATTACCCGTGCAAAGGGAAATGCTTTGAAATAAAGTTCCTCCCCCTCTTGATAATGCCTCATTATCCCCGAAAACTGTATCCCTTGGATTTTCCCCACCATTGACGTCTCCAGCGCCACTGTCCCTGCTACGCTAGCATGAAGGCGTATGTGTGAACCATGAAGGGTCTTAGGATCGGTTGCTACGATAAAAGCGATGTTGTCACTATCGTAGGCGTAAAATAGGGAGGTACACCATAACTCTTCCCCCATGGTTGCCAACGATAAAAGATGATGATCCCCGATAAACGATTCAATCGTAGTAAGTATTTTTTCCATTTTAGAGCCTTCAGGCATCCCCTCTCCCTCGTAATGCCATGCTAATTTTTTCCAAAGCATCTTCCAAAATCGTAGTAGAAACGGCAAAATTAAGACGCATAAACCCCGATCCCTCACGACCAAAACCAAGCCCTGCACTCAATCCAACTCCTGCTTCACGAATAAAGAATTCTCGTAATTCACGATCTCCCATTCCCAACGCACGACAATCCAGCCATCCCAAATAGGTTCCTTGAGGAGAGGAAATTTGAATCCTAGCAGTAACACTTGCCCATTGCTGTATGATTTTTCGATTATTGCTTAGATGGAACATCAAATTTTTATGCCATTGATCTCCATGGACATAAGCAGCCTCAAAAGCAACATGAGAAAGTATCGCCCCCTCACCCCAATGAATACGGGAACGTTCCTTCTCATACAACGCACGCAAATGGGGGGATGCTATACAGACCGTAGAGATCCCAAATCCCGCCATATTGAATGTTTTCCCCGTCCCTATAAACGTCACGGTACATTCACGCAATTCATCACTAAGCGATGCCATAGGAATATGGGTATATCCCTCATAAACAATGTCACAATGAATCTCATCACTGACAATCGTAATCCCATAGTCCACACATAATGTTCCCAAAGAGAATAACTCTTCTCGTGACCAAACACGCCCTATTGGATTATGGGGGGAACATAACAGTAAAATTTTAGTTTTTGGGGTGATTTGAGAACGAAGTGTCTCAATATCAAAACAATAGTGACCTTCGCTGTTTTGCGCAAGAGAGTAAAGCGTTAAATGACGATTATTATTTTTGACCTGTTGGAAAAAAGGGGGATAGACAGGGCTCATAACGATCACGTCATCCCCTTCATCGCTAAAAGCACGTAGCGCACACCCAATCGATGCTACCACGGAGGGGGAATAGCTCAACCACTCTCGCTGAATTTTCCATCCATGGTGACGCTGTATCCACCCTATTTGCGCTTGATATGCCCTATCACTCATCATCTCGTATCCAAGAACAGGATGATGCAATCGCTCACCTACTGCGTCCAAAACACACTGTGGCGTTGCAATGTCCATATCTGCCACCCACATTGGCTGAACATCATGGGTACCGAAAAGCTTTTTGCGTAAAACGTATTTCTCCGCATTGGAGCAACTGCGATCAACAAAAATGAGCTCATCCATACCGTTTAAGCCATGCTTCATATAAGCTATTTATTCGAGCTTGTTTTTTGGCTTCATTCTCACCCTCTCCAACCACATACCGAAATCCTGCATGCTGTATGAAATGGCGACGAAACGCATAACGAGAGGTTCTGACAATCTCATTACCCGTCGATGCCCATGAACCCCCTTTGATGATGTTATGCTTCCCATCAAACGTAGGCTCCGTAAAATCATCATACCACGGATGGGTCTTAAATCCTGCAAAAGGTGCCATTTGCGTTTGCGTCCATTGCCACACATTCCCCACCACATCATAAAGCTCACCGTGCGCAAAAGTATCCACAGGAACCGAAGAGGCATAATGAGCAAAATTGAGATTAGCTTTGGAATCATCGAAAATATCCTCTACAATCCCCCCAGCTTGCGCCATCACTTCCCACTCCTCTTCCGCAGGGAGTCGATACTCTCTCCCCTCTTGGGCACTTTTCCATCGACAAAATGCCTCCGCTTCAAGGGCATTCACCTCTACTGGCCAATTATACGGCATCGGTATCTCTTCACACAATGCTCTATAGGTATAACTTCCATCGACATGGGGAATCCAAAAGGGGGGACACGTTGCATTGCGAATTCTGAGATATTTCACCCCCTCATCGTCCCACCATCGTGAAATACCGTACCCATTCGCCATGACAAAATCCATAAATTCGCCATTACTCACCAAATATTTCGAAGCCTCAAACGCCTCTACCTTACGAGTCTCAACTCCATACTCATTATCCCAACCATATAATCCATGATCCTTAGAGCCTTTGCCAAGAGTCACTTCTCTTCTTTGAAACGAGATGAGGCTATTTTCAACACACTCTCCACGTACAGGACACAATGGAAAATTTTCGTGGGGACGGATAAACGCCAAGGGCATTTGACGGTGTAAGACACTGGACGTTTCGATGTGGATACGTTCGTGTTCAATCCCCATCCATATTGCCCAAAAAGGATCCCCTTGTGTGATAGGCAACGTCATGGGCCATGTGGTGATCAATTCATCAACGCATACACGTACTTTATTCCGATATACACGTATTGCATCTACGCTTGGCCAATGGAGTCTACTACTTTCTACATCCCAGCTCATTTCATCAACACCCACTGCAAATAAATTTTCAAAATGGGGATCAATCCGATCATTCAATGCACCTGAAACAATCAACTTATTAATATAAAAAATAGCTGTATGCGCAAAATAAAAAATCATTGGATGGCGGGTCGGTTCGGACTGTTGATAAAACACATCGTCTGATGTTAAAAGATCAAATAATGACTCAAACAAATCAAAACTTTGATGGAAATAACGACGTAATTCCTTCCGTTTGGATCCAATATCCTCACCCTTTAAGCAAACTGATTGCATTTGTTGTTGTATCACGCTATTATCCTCTACTCTTCTTAATATTTGTATTGTACCTAACCACAGATATGGAAAAAATTATAAAAAATGATCTAAAACTATCTAAGAAATATTTTAGAAAAAAACCTCCAAAATATGACTATAATAGCAACCTCAAAGAATATGACAAAAATGTGATAGGAGAAAGAATGGGGTTAGAACAGGCACTTCAAACAATTAGTATTAAAAAACGGATGAATTATTTGGTAGCAGCTGCTACATTATCGGTCAGTGGTGCAGCTATATTTGTTTATTTTGCCCTTAGCAGTTTGGAAAATCAATACAGTGAGCTTCAAGAAAAGACCATTGCAGGAACTATTTACACCCTAGAAATCGAAAAAGATCTTAACTATATTAGTCGTACCAGTCGAGATATTATGCTTGGGAATGATTATACCAATAATATTGAGAAACTCGAAAAGCACACCCACGATATTTCCCTCTCCTTCGCAAAACTCGAAAAAACAATCACCGAACCTACCGAAAAAGAGCTCTTAACCGATGCGAAAGAGAGTACCAAAGCCTTCTTAGACAACACTATGAAGATGATGAAATCATTAGATTCCGTTTCCATATCTAATAATTCAATTTCAATTTATGCCCGTTATAAAGAAGAGCTTACCCCTTATGCTGATGCTTCTCGGATTAATTTTGCAAAAGTAGTGGAGATAAAACGGGATAAACTTAACAACGCCTCTGAAGAGCTGCATCAAGAGATAACTTTTTATAAATTCTTTGTCCTTGCCACAGGATTTACAGTAACAGTGCTTATTTTTATTTTTGCCAGCATGATACGTCGTTCTATCACAGGTGCTTTAGAAAAATTCACCGATGTTATCACACGTGTTGCCCATGGAGATTTTGCGCAAACAGAAGTTGAATCCAGTTCCAAAACTGAACTTGGAATTATGGGTGGAGCCCTACAGCAACTCATTGGACAAATCGAAGATTTTATTCACCAAATCAATACCGCTATATCAGGTGCCACAAAAGGGGACTTTTCACACTTACTTTCAGATCGTGGGATGCACGGTGAATTTGTAGATGGAATTGCCAATGTAGCCAAAAGTATCACAGTTATGAAAGATCAAGAACAAAAAAAACGTCGAGATACTCTAAATTCTGAGCTTAGCCAACTAAGTGTCAATGTCACTGAAAGTCTTAGTGTTATTCAAGATAATCTACATCATAACATACAAAATCTCAAAGAAGTCACCCATGCAACCACAGGTGCAGCAGAACTTGCTAATAATAGCCGAAAAACCATCTCGATTATTATCAATGAGCTCAATATGCTTACTGAAAAAGCCAGTAATAATAATGATGCCATTTCACATATAGCAATGCGCGCCAATGAAATCAACTCTATCATTGAGCTTATTACTGACATAGCAGATCAAACTAATCTATTGGCGCTTAATGCTGCCATCGAAGCAGCACGCGCAGGAGAGCATGGACGTGGATTTGCAGTCGTTGCGGATGAAGTACGTAAACTTGCAGAAAGAACCCACAAAGCTACGGGTGAAATATCACTCTCAATCAATTCACTCCAACAAGATATGAGTGAAATTCAAAACAGCGCCGAAGAGATGAATAAAGGGGTAGAACGTTCAAGTCATAGTATTATCACTTTCGAGGACACTCTCATCCAGCTTAATGAAGGCTCTTCAAAAATTGTATCATCCTCTCACGCCATGGAGAATAGCTCCTTTATTATTTCAGCAAAAATCGACCATATTCTCTATAAAGCAAGAGCTTATAACGGTATCATGACGTGTGATCATAAGCTCACTCCCATCGATCCTCATCATTGTGGATTAGGAATATGGTATGATGGAGAAGGAAAGGAACGATTTGGCAAACTAAAGAATTACGAGCTTATCAAAACGCCTCACATATCTATTCATCAAAATGCCAATAAAAATCTTGCGTATATCGATCGTGGTGAAGAATATCTTATTAACCATAGTCAAGAAATTCTCGAAAACTTTAAGGAAATGGAAAAAGCAAGTGAAGAACTCTTTACTTTAATGGATAAAGTTCTCACTGACATTCAACAGTGAAACGAATTTTATTCATAGAATGAATAGATTGTTCCCATAGCCACTCTCTTCGATAAGCTGTATGTGCGTCTGTAATTTTTTATAGAGAGTGGAGATTGCAAGATCAGGAGTTGCGTTTAAATAAACGATAGAATAGTGAATAAGTTTGTTGAGTTCCATATTTTTACTAAAAGCCATATAAATACTTTTACCCAACTCTTGCACAGTATTTTTATCGTAGTTTTTGATCAAAATACCGAAGCTTACTCCATGCAATTTAGCGACGATTGCATTGGAGTATGTCGCTTCATCAAGCAGTTTTCCAAAAATTCGTAATATTTTGTTAGCACCGTAAAATCCGTAGAGTTGGTTAATTTTTTCAAAATTATCAATCTTAAGGTAAAGTATCCAAAAGCTTTTATTACGGTTTTGATAACTTTTAATTTGAGAATCAAAATAAAAAGAGTTATAGAGCTTGGTAAGGGGATCGGTGACGCTTATTTGGGCGAGTTTGGATTGTTTGTGTTTAATCTCCTCTAAATAAGCAAGATTTTGAAGATGCGTTTTGACACGAACGCGTAGTTCAATCCCATTGAACGGTTTGTTGATATAATCGATTCCTCCCACTTCAAAAGCACGTGAAATATAGCTTATATCCGTTTGTGCCGTCAAAAATATAACTGGTATATCTTTTGTTTTAAGATCCGACTTGAGAATACGGCATACCTCAAATCCATCTTGTCCAGGCATATTAATATCCAATAAAATAAGATCAATTTGCTTTAGATGAACACTTTCAATAGCAGCAAAAGCATTGGTTGCGTAGGAGAGTTTATATCCATCTTCTTGCAAATATGCTGCTGCTAGTTCAATATTTAATTTTTCATCATCAACGATCAAAATAGTAAAATTGTTATTACTCTTCACCCACATACTCCACTTCTTCTAATGCTTTTTTTTTAGAAAAATAGATTATAATGGAACTGCTCTATAAAGGATATTAACCGTCTTTTTATTTACAAATGCATTATTTGCATCTTTATCTATTAAAACCGCACTGGAAGAAGAAACTTTTAGGTGTAATTAATCAATTTTCGATTATTCTTCCACTCCACATTAGTTGATCGGGGCGTAGCGCAGTTTGGCTAGCGCACTACCTTGGGGTGGTAGAGGTCGCCTGTTCGAGTCAGGTCGCTCCGACCATGTGGAAAGCCTATTGAGTTATTTAGGTAAACTGAAATAAAAACAACTCCCCTCTCCCACGACACTCTCAACCCATATTTTTCCACCATGAAGATCAATTATTTTTTTGACAATTGTAAGACCCAGCCCTGTCCCTTTCATTGCATCACTTTGATGTTCCCGAATTTGGACAAATGGATCAAATAAAGTATCAATTTTATCACTAGCAATACCATACCCATGATCTGCAATACCAAAAATGTCACTTTGCTCTTCTCGTCTATGCGTGAGGGTAATGGTCTGCGATTCAGGTGAAAATTTAATCGCATTACTGAGTAAATTTACCACTACTTGTTTAATCAGTTGACGATCTGCTTGGATCAAAATTCCCTCTTCTATCTCTAACGAAAGGGTTAAATGTTTTTTATCTGCCATAGACTCTACTAAAATTTCCACTTCATTAATTAAATCTTTCATAAAAAAAGGGGCGATATGCATCTCCATTTTACCCGCTTCAATTTTAGAAAAATCAAGAATAGTATTAACAAGAGAGAGGAGATTCTTCCCCGAAATATGGATCTTTTCGATAAACATTTTTATGTTACTAGGGGTATCTGCTTTTACCATAAGAATTTGAGAAAAACCAATAATTGCATTAAGTGGTGTCCGCAGTTCATGACTCATACTCGATAAAAAAGTATCTTTGGCACGGTTGGCTTCTTGCGCTTGATTCATCGCTGTAATTGCTTCATCACGTGCCAATTTCAACTCTTCTTGCGCACGAATACGCTCACTTATATTTTTTTTCACCACAACAAGGTGAGTTACTTGACCACGCTCAATCAACGGTGTAATGGTTAACTCTTCAAAATAACATTCACCTGACTTGATTTTGCTAACGACCTCCCCCTCCCAAACCTCACCATTGGTCACTTTATCCCAACACTCTTTTACTTTTATCGAATCATTACGCTCATCATCAAGAATAAAATGTTTATTTTCCCCAATAATTTCTTCCGTTTTATAGCCACTGTAGCGAAGATACTCTTGATTGGCATATTGGATATTACCCTCATTATCGGCAATTAACATCATTGTAGCACTTGATTCAAGAGCAAGTTGCTGTAAATCAATCAACTCTTCACGTTTTTGATCCATCGAAATATCCGAGATCGAAAATACTATCCCCTTTGGCACGCCATCATGGGTAATCGAATAAGCTGAATAGCGAACAGGAATAGTATGTCCAAAAGCATCGTTAACGGAAGCTTCCCCCTCTCTTCGCCCAACTCCTACCCCATATTCAATAATATTAGTAATCTCTTCATCACTAATAAATTGATTAATATTATGATCAATCATCTCTTTTTCAGTACGACCTAATAAATAACACGCACTCTCATTTGAAAAAGTTATATTTCCCTCTAAATTTACTGCAAAAAGACCGACGCTCAGTGCATTTAGAATCGAATCGTGCATCTCTTTATGTTGACGTTGAAGTAACTTATTGGCTTGCTCTAGTTCTTTGGAACTGACATCCAGTGTATTTTCCAAAAGGCGACGCTCTTTTTCTGCTTCATTATAAAAATCACTAACACTGTTTAAAAAAGGGGCTAATTCATCGACCAACTCAGGGCGAACAAATCGACGCATCTGACGAATTAACAACCTATGATAAGATGACAGTTCCATCCACACCCCTTATTCGTACAAACTAACAAGCGTCATTGTTTGATTGTGCAACGTACAGCGTGATTCACCAACCTCCGATAGCTCACCATACGAATAAAACCCTGTCATTATCGCTTTTTCTCCGAGTATTTCACGGATAATTTCAAGCTCTTCCTCACACAGTTGCCCCAAAACCAATCGTCTTCCCACGCAACTTACGAGTAATACCAAAAATTCCTCATCATAATCGACCTTTGATTCTGTCGCTGCTAGTCCTGCGTGATGAATAAGACTGTCCATATTGGTCTTCATCAAACGACATAATCCTCCATCAGGAATATCTCCTGCAAATGTTAAGCTTTGTTGCTCTTCATCAATAGCAAGAAGGGTTCGAATCAACGGAGTCGAATTCACATCGCTACGAATACTCATGGGGAAACGCAATCCACTCCCTGGCAACGCATTTGCAAATTCCCCCAAATAGCTTTTATACAGTTCAAGAGCAGGCTTATTGTCGATAGTATAAAGGGTATTCCCCTCAGAATGGGTAATACGGCGTTCTGCCCCAAACTCCTCCCATCCAGCAGAGCATCCACTTTGTGCACGAAGTGTCTCACCATATAGTCCAATAGCTGCAACCATTCCCGTCTGTGCCATCTCTTGTGCCATTACGTACGTCATTTCAAATCGTGTACCATCACCTGCTAGACCACCCGTAATACTGACACCATCAGGTAATACATGGGATAATCCACGTGCGAGTTCGCTTCCATTTACCAATAACCCATCGGAGAGGATAAATACATGACGTAATGTATCTGAAATAAGTTTCTCCCCTAATGCGCTTCCGAGTTCTTCCATAGTACCAAAATCAGCTACTTTTTTAGAAACACAACGTACTTGTGATCGCTCAAAGGTGATAGCTGTTGCTAGCGCGTCATGATCGCTAATTACGGTATCCAAGATACTTCCCGAACTGCTTGCCCCTGCAATAATGGCATTAGGATAGATAGTAACTAGCTCTTCATACCACGCTTGAGTTAGACAAATAGGATGATCAAAAAACACCAATACTAAATCTCTTTGCTGCGCCAACGTCGTATCAACTGCACTCCATCCCGATTGCTCACTCCATCGTATTTGTTCACTTTTCATTTTTCATCCTTTAAATTTTTCATCGTTAATTTCAAGCGTAAGATAGCTTCTTCAAATGGTGTACGCTCAAAACCAAATTCCTCCAACAAACCCAATGCCCTTGCAACCCCTTTTTCACTCAAACACTCTCGGACATTAATGGCTTCTTGTAAAATATAAAGAATTTTCCCTTCCAACGTTTTGGAAGAAACATTAACACTATAAAGCATCTCAATCAAGACGGGTTCAAAGTTCCAATACTCAAACATCATGGCTGCTGTCTCATAACTATTTACCCCTAAAAAAGATTTTTCAACCTCTATAATTGGTTTTTCAGACAAAAGTTCAGCCAAGAATTTTTCTCCATCTCCTATCAAAATAAGCTTGCGCGACGTAATGAGCTTGCCCAATTCCATCAAAAAAACTCCACTCGTCAATAAAGGGAGGAGTTTTTGATCCATACGCTTAATCCACTCTGTGAGAAATACCATTTGTCGCGCTGATGTTTCCGTAAGGGTATCAATCGTAATGCCATAAGGGTATAGCTCTACTTTAATGGCTTTTTTGATCGCATTTGCAGCTGCAAATCCCCGTATCATAGCAACACCAAAAAGCATTACCGCTTGCCGAATAGAGCCTATTCCTTTGCTCATCCCATAAAGGGGAGAGTTGGCTGCTTTGAGGATATTGGCACTGAGCATCGGATCACTCTCAATGACGTGCGTTAGTTCCGTAATATTGACCTCCTTATCCCTACATAACTGCTGAATACGGACAATGGAAGCAGGAAGTGGCGGTAAGCTTTTAATTTGATTTTCCATTAGAAACTCCCCTTTAAATTCGGTTGGTCAGATAATCACATATCTCATGGATATTCGTTTTATTAAAAATCCCCTCTACGCTCTCCGTATCGGGTAAATGGGCAATAAGTTTACTATCATCCTCAGCTGAAATAATAATGACGGGAATAGCAATTTGATTTTGATCCATAAACTGGAGCACTTCAGAACTAATTCCATCCACTAAAAAGAAGTCAAGTATGATAAAATCAAAACTCTCATTCTCTAAGAGTTCTTTGGCTTTATTGACCGAATTGGTCACCGTAAGGTGAAATCGATGCAATAATCTATCAATGAGAAGCCGTTGATACTCGGGTGCATCCTCGACAATCAAAACCCGCTTCAAGGTAGCATCTTCTGAGGGGTAACGCTCAAGGGTATTTTGCGCTTGTGAGACAGGAATAGTGAAATAAAAGCAGGATCCAACCCCCTCTTCGCTCTCAACCCATAATTGTCCATCGTGTAAATCTTCCACAATTTTCTTCGAAATTGCCAGCCCCAAACCTGTCCCTTTTGCACTTTTTTGAAAAGGATTTTCAACTTGCGTAAAGGGGTCAAAGAGGGTAGAAATATCTTTGGTTGCTATCCCTATCCCCGAATCACACACCCCAAAACGGTACAATCGTTTCTCTTCATCAAAGTCAAGAATGAGCTTTACAACTCCATGGTCAGGGGTAAACTTGATAGCATTACTAAGTAGATTAAGGATGACTTGCAGTATCAGCTGACGATCAAGATAAAGCCCTAAAGATAGAAGTTGTGGATGTTCAAAACGAATCGATTTTTTTTGAGCCATAGGTTCGATAATCATCGCTAGGTCGCGTATAATGTCTGAAACAAGAGTTACTTCCGGTTTAAACGTCAGTTTACCTGCTTCAAGTTTCGCAAAGTCAAGAATGGTATTGACCAATGTCAACAAATTATTACCAGAGATACCGATTTTTTCAATATACGTTTTTAAATTTTCAGGAAGGGATTTATTCATCATCAAAATCTGAGAAAATCCAATAATAGCATTTAATGGCGTTCGCAATTCATGACTCATATTGGCTAAAAACATATTTTTGGATTGACTTGCCCTCTCAACTTGATCTACGAGCTGAATCAACGCATGTTCACGCTCTCGATTATAAAAATTTTGTTTCATAATCTCCAATAGAATCTTAATGATTTCGATGAGATATACTTTATTAGGAATCGTTTTTATCGTAACGGCAACATTAATTCGTTTATTTTTAAGAACTATCTTCCCGACAACATCATATTCCTCTGGAGTATCGATCTCATTAGATCCCACATACAGTTTTTCAATACACCATCCCAATGCTCTCATCAACTGCCCATACAGTCGCTCTTCCACACTCTCCAAGAGTTCTATCGGATCTCGCATACTGATCCCAGTATCCATCGACTGCATACACGACTGTAAAAATTCTATCCCTGAATGGACACCCAAAAAAGCGGTTGTCGCAATATCAGAAAGTGGTTTATTAATAACCGCAGAAAGTTCAGAAGAGATTTCTTTTAGTTGTTTATAAAGAGTCTCTTCATCGTCGCCATGACTTTTTAAGAGCTGTTCAAGTACATTATGATACCTATGATGTAAATGTTGCATCTGTTCAAAATCAAGTCCTAAACTCTCTAACAGCTCTTTTTTAGTCACAAATTCTGTGATGAGATGATGCAAAGGGCATGCTAATTCATCCACAAAATCCCCTCTCATCTCTGACTTGATGAGCTCACTTGATTCTCGTTTGCTCCAATAGTGTTCTAATTTTTTTTGACTTTGCTTATGTAGCATCAAAGAGGTAAAAAGCTTATCAAAAAGATTTAAAATTTCATTCTCTGTTCTCATCTCTTCGTGTTGCCTCGAAAAATGTTCAAAATAACTCTCATTCATAATGGATTCAGAAATCCGAAGCATTTTAAGAATAATGGCTAAATCATCCCGAATTTGGCCATTCACATTGGAGAGATCAATTACAATTTCATTAACAATATTAAACCCTTGGCTGATGTGAATCGGTTCTAAACCAATAGCAATATGAATCTCACCGATTTGGCGGGTTCGTTCTACCATCCGATCATCAAAAGGGTGAATAAAAAGAGAACTAAAATATTCACTGAACATACGAATAAGACGAGGGACATCCGTTGCAGAAAGGATATTACGATAAATCGGATCTTTGAGTAAATAATGGAGATAAAGTCTCTCAGCAATCAGTGCACTAAAAGAGTGAATATAAGTTCCCACTTTTTCACGCCGCTGCATTTGCTCCTCATTGAATGCAAATATTGCTAATAAAGAGGAGGTTTCAAGTGATTTGTACATTACCCCTCTCCATTTAGCAAATACACGTCCAATGTTGATTTCATCTCATCCATATCAATAGGTTTAGAGATATAGGCATCAAATCCGTGCATTAGCAATTTTTCACGGTCTCCACTAATGGCAAATGCGGTAACGCATATTATGGGCAAACTAAGTTTGAGTGTTTCTTTAACTTCACTCACCAAAGCATATCCATTCATTAGCGGCATATCCACATCAGAGAGGAGAAGATCGAATGTTTCATGACGTAACTTCTCGAGTGCTTCGACACCATTTTCTACCATTTCTACACTCACATGAGGATAAAGAAGTTCAATCATCGCCTGAATAACCATCTGGTTATACTCTTCATCTTCAGCTATTAAAATACGCATACAAACTCCTTATTGCAATTGATCGATCAAATTTATGATCGATGGAATCTCTTCTTCATCGGGAAATTCAGCTTTAATGGCTAAAAATTGATCCAAATGTTCTACCAATACATTGAGTAGTTTAGGATCGAAATGTGTCCCACTCCCCTCTTGCATAATTTCAAGCGTCTTCTCAACCGTAAATGCTTTTTTATAGACCCGTTCAGAACTAAGGGCATCAAAAACATCTGCAATAGAGACAATCCGAGCATACAAATGGATCTCTTCCCCCGCCAATCCTCTTGGGTACCCCGTACCATCAATTTTTTCATGATGTTGTAAGGCAATAATACGCCCCGCATTAAGGACAGGATACTCTTCATTTGATTCAAGCATCTTGCCACCTAGTACGGCATGAAGTTTCATAATTTCAAATTCCTCTGGGCTAAAACGACCAGGTTTAAGCAAAATACGGTCAGGAATCCCTACTTTACCAATATCATGCAAGGGAGATGCGTAGAGTATCAGCTCAACTTCTTGGGGATCAAGCCCTATTAACTGGGCAAGCTTAGCCGAATAATGGCTCATTCGCTTAATGTGCATCCCCGTCTCTAAATCTCGATATTCCGACGCTTTTCCCAATCGGGCAGAAATTTCGTATTCAGTCTTTTTGGCTAGCGTTAAAGCAGCGGCAAGATGCACCGTACGCTCTTGTACTTTTTCCTCTAAAATTTGATTGGATGCTTCGAGCTGATCTTGAAAATCTTTGATTTTAGCATGAATAAAAGTACGAAGCTTAAGCTCTTCGACATCAATAGGCTTACTCAAAAAATCACTAGCCCCCTCACGCAAAGCACGATGTTTCTCTTCCGCATTTGCAGTTACCACGATAGTGGGAATTTGAGACCACACAAGGTGGGCTTTAAGGTGACCAAGCGTTTCAAATCCATTCATCACAGGCATTGCCAAATCGAGTAATATAACATGGAAATCACTCTCTTTTTCAAGCATATTTAATGCCTCTTGACCGTGCATTGCTCTTGTTATCTGAACATGGGTATCTTCCATAAATGCAAATTCTATAAGATCAAGATTGAACTCCTGATCATCAACTGCAAGTATTTTGATTATTTTCATACTATACCCTTTAGGCTATGCAATATTTTAATAACAAGTGTACATCCATAATACTTAGTCATCCATGAAAAACATTTCTACTCCTGCACACAACGTTCCAGATTCCTAAGCATTTCACGGTTAATCGTATACCATTACTCAATACTATCACAATTTCATGTTCCAGTTTGGAGTATAATCACGTTATGCAATACTCTTTTTTAGCCTCATACGCCCTTATCATTTTTGCCCTATGGTATTCACACCGTGAACACTTCGGTCTCAAAAAACAGATCCTTACCAACTCGATTTTAGCGATGGTTCAATTGGGGCTTCTCGGATATGCCCTCGTTTATCTTTTCAAAATACAACATCCGTCTCTCTTATTCTTCGTACTCTTAGCAATGGTAACATTTGGAGCTTATACCGCGCGCAAACGGACACCATTGGGGAAAGATAGTTTTAAAATTGCTTTTTACACATTGGGAACATCATCAGGAATCGTATTTCTCTCCATGATGGCATTCGGGGTAATCCATCTCGTACCCCATGAGATGATCCCCATTGGAGGGATGATTATTGGCAATGCCCTCAACGTCTATACCCAAAGCACCGAACGGTTTCGTGGGGAAGTGAAAAACACAATCGAAACCATAGAGGGGATGGTAGCACTAGGAACACCCCTCAAAGAGGCACTACACTTCGCCTCCAAAGCCGCCGTCAAAGCTTCGATGATTCCTACTCTTAATATGCTCCAAACCGTCGGAATCATCCATATCCCTGGTATTACCACAGGAATGCTTCTCGCAGGTGCCGATCCACTCACCGCCGTCTCCTATCAGCTTGCCGTCATGTACATGATGGTGGCGGTTGCGCTGCTGTCGGCGGTGTTTAGTGTAATGTTTTCGTATCGGGTGATTGTAGGGGCGGCGTTTGAAAAATAGCAAAGCAGTTTAATCAAGAATTGGAAAAAGTGTTAATCTCATTACTGTCTCATCCTTTTTGCAATCTTCAACTCAGATACAAATTTTATTTATGCTTCGGAATTAACAGAAAAGCATAGAGAACAATATAATCGTAAAAGAGAATTTTTCCACCTATCAACACTTTCGTATGCCTAAAAAATAGGAAAATAGACGTTTTTAGAGCATTGTTAGCTGAAATAATCACAAAAGATGCCTAAGATGTAATTGTTCAACTCAAGATCCAAAATCTAGGTTGATTTTTGGAAGATTTGAGGGTTAGATTTGCAAGAGGCTCTAATATATTGGAATTATCTCTTGTATTTATAGAAAAAAGGTGTACAATGCATAAGGTTAAATTTTATAATTAAAGGATATGAGATGTTAACAATCAATTCACTTCCAAGTAATGAACTTTCTTCAAATTTACACACAACCACTGCCTTTTTACAAAGGGGACGTACCGATTCCGTTCTATCTGCTCCTAAGACCAAGGATGATGAGTCTGGTCTTAGCATCTCTATGGCTTCAAGGGATAGTGCTTTAAAAAAGCGTCAGGAAATGATGACGCTTAACGATAATGTATCAAAGATTCTAGTAGCTTCAGGTGCGACATCAGAGATAAGTGATACAGCAAAAAGGATGCTTGGTTTAGCAGAGTCTGCGGCATCTGGATTCGATGGAAGCGATAACAATAAGGCATTGCAAAATGAGATAAATATGTTGTTAGAACGGCAAAATGAAACGAGCTCTACTACAAAATTTGTTAATGAGAATCTTCTTGATGGTTCAGGATCGGGTGTTGGTACAGCTAATTTAAGCAATGCAGCTGTTTTTACCTCTCCAATAGATATAACAACAGTAGAAGGTGCAAATAAAGCTATAAATACTATAAATGATGGTATAAAAAAATTAGATAGTACGCGTGAGTCTTTTAGCGACTCTCTTGAACAGGCTTATAAACAGTTTGAGGTTCATAATGCTGCAATAACTAATACGCAACAACCAACTGCATCATCTAGTAAAATAAAAGATGTTGACTTTGCAGCTGAGAGTGCAGACTTTTCAAAAAGTAAATTGGCGAAGCTCTCTGGCTCATTCAATATGGCACAGGCTAACAACAATATTTCGTCTTCAAATGTCATGATGCTTTTGCAATAACATTATAGGCGTTAAGGAGTTTAGTATGGAACTTAAACGATATCTGTTTGATTCACCATCCCCCAGTCAAGTTCAGGTTGGTAAATTAGACACAAGCGCAAAAAAAGAAGAATCTGTTCAAAAAGAGAACACCGCACCGATAGAAAATATTAGTAATGGACTAAAAAGGATCATTATTCACACGCATACCTCATGAATCTTTACGTCATTCTTTACTCTCACAAACCCCTTCGCCTTCGGATGAACAAAACACAACTTTTCCCATGATCGGTTTGGTTTTGTCAATGTAACTCGATGCGCCGAAACCGAACGAGACAATGCGACATAAAACTGTGATGGAGCAAAAATCTCGTTTGTTTCGATAACATAATCGGCTAAAGACATCCCTTGCGATTTATGAATCGTAATCGCAAATGCCAAGGTAAGGGGAAACTGACTGAGAGTAATAAGTTTCTCTTCCGTTGTTATTTTACCTTTTTCAACCCACTTCGTTTTCGTCGTCTCTACCCGCTCCACTTTTACACTTTTTCCATCCGCTTTTTTGACCCAAATAACATCCTCTTCGATAGAGAGTATACGACCCCTTTCCCCATTATAATAATTCCACGCATTACGGGTAAAGAGGATAGGAGCCCCTATTTTAAATGCCATCACCCGCTCCAAACGGCTCTCACTCAAAAACCGCTCTACATCACGCTCTTGCATCTTCTTATCGTGAAGGGTAACGTGGGTAGAGAGGTCAATGATCTCTCCGTTGAGATGTTCCAACTGTGAGCGGTTATGATTTTGGGCACTGATATTTTTACCATACAACACCGTAATTTCGGACTTATCTTCAGGTAAAGTACGAATAAGGGCATCCAATGCCACCATCGCATTCTCATCAAGCGAGGCGTGACGGACACTTTCCAATAGACTCAAAAATTCCGTTTCTTCTGTACGGTATGACCCTTCCAAATGAAGCGTTTCAAATGCAAACCGCTCCCAACTAGGTGACTCAAAAGCAAAATACAGTGGCTCACCACCTCGTACGACAGGAGGAAGCTGCAAAAAATCTCCTACGACAATCAGCCGTCCGTTAAACTCCGCTTGCAACAATCGTAGCCGTATCATATCCAGCAACGGTGCACTCACCATCGAAATCTCATCAATGATAATCATTGCCATACTTTTGATGAGCTTGGCAACTTTCTTAGAAACCTCCAGCTTCCCCCCCATCTCTAGCTCTTCTTGAGAGTTACAAATGCCCAAATCCAAAAAACTGTGAAGTGTTTGACCACCGATCAGGGTTGCTGCCATCCCCGTAGAGGCAAGACGGGCGACGGATTTGCCTTGTTGAACGGCATCCTCAATAATGGTACGTGTCAGCGTTGTTTTTCCTGAACCTGCCCCCCCTGTAATGAAGAGGTTCGCTGTTTCTAAAATTTTTAGTGCATTTTTAATCATTCTCATCCTTCATAACGACCACCCTCCCAAACGGAACGTCTCCCTCATACGGAGTAATCCAAAGCGTCTCATAATACGGCTCATTCATCGGAAACGTCCCCTCCAAATCGGTAAAATAAAGCAATATCTGTGGCGGGGTCATTTGAGTATCGATAAACTCAAAGACAGGGGTAAAATCAGTACCCCCTCCCCCCTCAATCGTATACTCGATACTCTCCCCATTACTAAAACACTGATAGCTTCGTACACGATCATCACACACAATCAAATCAATCGTATACGAACCAAAAAGCTCTACAATGGATTCAATTTCAGCGATAAACTGTGATAGCAAAACCTCATCCACCGATCCTGAGCTGTCAATCGCAATGGCAAGTTCCAAATGGCGAGAGGTGGCACTGGGGAGATAAATCCCTGCATAGAGAAGTTTCTTAGAGGGCGGCATCATCGCATAATCGCTGACATAATATCCGCCGATACGATCACGCAACTCACTACGCCAATCAACCACCCCTTTAAGGGCTATGGGGATCAATCGCTCCAATCCTTCGGGTACATCTCCCATCTCTTGCGCTTTTTGAAGTGCGTTTTGAGCACGTATCTCGGTTTGTGCCGTTTCAAGGTTATCACGCTCATCATTTCGTCGTAAATCATTATCTTTATCGTTAAGATCTTCACGGGTGATGGTGTCCAGAAGGGCTTCATAAATCTCTTCAGCGTATTGTCCCGCAAAACGGGGGTCATACGTAATCTTGCTAGGGGGGGTGAAATCATTGTCGATGAGGATATTATTGATAGCGTGTTCACACGCCGTATACCACAACCATGGAGAGCGATTACCGATGCGTGAGGGGTGAGAGAGGACGGTGTGAAGTGCGGCATTGGAGAGCGAAAATGCGACTTGTTCATCGTCTAGGGTGTTGAAAAAATCCTCTCGGTACTCGAAACGGTTACCATGCAGAGTGAAGCTCTCGATATTATCATTCACCACGATTTCCAAACCACTGGATAAGGTTCCAAAATAGGGGTGCTCTACGAGGAGCTTGGATTTGACGCGGCTAAAGTCTAACATTGATTTTACACATCTTTACAATTTGTTACTCTATCTTTATATTTCAAGCCAATTAGGTCAAAATGTTTTTTTGCATACTCCATTTGCCAATCTTCTCGCGCCCTACTATCTCTTTTTTTATCACTTCCTTTGGTTTCTATGATAAAGCTTCCTTCACTTTCATCATGTTTTATAATCGCAAAATCGGGAGAATACGAACCTAGCGGCGTTTTTATTTTAAATCGTTTTGGCAGTTTTGCAAAAAATTTGAAGTGAATATCGGCGCATTTGATGAAATCTTGCTCTACTGTGCTGTCAAATTGCTCCGATACATACAGCCCTTTTGTACACTCTTCCAAATCATACCCATTGATTTCATCCAAAAATATATTCGTAAACTCATAATAATCATCTATTTTTTTATAGGTCAGCCCATCTTCACTGAGCATTTGAAGCATAGTGTCTTCAAAAATTTCAATTGCTTTTTTCAGATACTCATCACTATTTTTTATAAATTCTTTGGTAAATTTCTCTAGTCCAACCATTTCAAAAATATCGATAATCGTTGATTTTGTTAACCCTAACTGTTTTTCAATAATTGCTACAATATTGGGCAACTCCTCTTCAAAATCAAGCTTACTGCTTTTTACATCACTCACATATCCATCAAAATTACTCTCAATATTTCCGAACTGTTTTAGAATCTTTTTCTCTCTCACTTCTATGTTTTGAAGCTCTTTAGCTACCAACTCTTTGTATTGTGAACTGTTAAGCGATATTTCATATACGGTTTTTTGTTTGAGTTTTTCCCAAAGTTCCCTAAACTCTTTTAGCTCTTGACTCTCTAAATCATATTTTCTTTTTGATGTTTTCTTTTTAGCCAAATTATTGGGTTGTTGGTAACTTTTTTCATTACCGTTTATTTCATATTCAAGCTGTAGACTTTTTGCAAACTCATCAAAACTCTCATTGGCTATAACCGTCAATCTATTTATCTCTTTATCTTCGATTCTTTGTCCGCTTGAATTTACACTTAGTCTCACTCCACGACCAATAATCTGCCTTTTCTTCATTTGGGACTTTGTGTCGTTGAGCGTTGTGATAAAAAATACATTGGGATTGTCCCAACCCTCTTTTAACGCACTATGGGAAAAGATAAAACTTCTATTTTCGTCAAAACTAAGAAGTTTTTCTTTATCTTTCATAATCAAATCATACGTCTCTTTTTGGAGTTTTCGATCACTATCGTTGTTTTTAAGCTCATCAATAAATTCGGCTTTTCTTTTTGCGAAATAGTAGGCATACACCTCTTTTGCCTCAATATCTTTGAAACTTTCAAAATCAACTTTTAATCTATCGAATTCGCTTATAAAATGATCTTCCATCCATCCATTTTCAGCACTCAAAAAATTTGCTACTTTATCCACAAAAAAGAGACTTAACACTTTTATCTCTTTTTGTTTTAGTTCCTCAAATTTCATCATATGCAGTTTGATAGCTTCACTTATTTGCTCTTTTTGAATCTCTTTTTTGACTTGCCCATTAACATCATTAAGCCTAAGTTTCACACCATTTTCAAACTTTATAAACATCTCTTTAAACGATATTTCATCGACGATAAATCCACTATAGATAGGATTTTTAGTTTTCTCCTTGAGGCTGTCATCCCCTTTTATTTTGACTAGTTTTGTTGTAAATTCATCTTTGTTTTTTACAATAAGTTCCAAAGATGCAACTGGTCTTTTAGACGATTTATCAATCTCAAGTTTCACAACACGAATATAAATATCATTAATAGTTTGATTTTCACTCAGTGCTAACACATCAATTTGTTTCACAAGTCCACAATCCAGTGCCTCTTTTGCCCCTAAACTGTACGTCAGATTGTAATAATTTTTATGCGTTGCCGAATATCTAAGGGTAAAAAGAGGATTGAGTTCATTGAGGGCTGATTTGCTTAAATCACTCTCCATGTTTTGTGGCTCATCGAGAATTAAAATTGGATTTGTTTTTTGCAAACTCATCTTGGGACTCCCCACAAATCCCTCTCGTGGCATATTTAACACCGTATCGACTCGCTTAAAACTGTCTATCGTCATAATCATAATTTGAAGCGTATCATCTCGGATAAAATGTTTGAGCATTCCCAAGCGTGAGGAGTCGTATTCAAAATAATCATACGCAAATTTATACTCATCCCTAAAGTGTTTACCCATACTCTCAAGGGCATTTAAAACACCCTCTTTAATAGCGATAGAGGGGACGATGATGATAAATTTGCTCCAAGCGTATCGTGAAAAAAGCTCTAAAATGGTTTTGATATAAACAAATGTTTTCCCCGTCCCCGTCTCCATCTCCACCGAAAAATCAAGAGTTTGAAGCATCAAAGACTCTTCTATCGTGTTGAGCTTTTGTATTGCATGAAGGTTACTTAAAATCTCTTCGTGCGATAAGTGAAGTTCATTAGCACACACCGCCTCACCATCAAAGATATCAAAACGATTATCTTGTTTCGGTTGCCCTGTAAACAGTTCTACAATCGAGCCTATCGCTTTTTCTTGATGGGGTTGTTTGAGGTATTTTATTTGCATTACACACCCACTTTCAAGCGATAATAATATTTATTCCCCTTGGGAGCTTTTAGTTTATCAATCAAATCAAAGTCACCCATTAATGTCAAATCTTTTTGAATTGTTTGTTGAGAAACACCACATTTTTTTGCCAAATCTGCTTTTGTGAGCATAAACGATTTATTTTTATCGGACAAAATTTCGATGATTTGACTTTGTCTTGGAGTAAGATCCAAACTTTGATTGTCCGCACGTTGCTTGATAATATCTTCACGCAAATAGGTATTGATGCGGTGTTTAAGGACATCTAAACCCTGTAACATCACATCGCTCATATAATAGAAAAAGTAAGTCATATCAAAAATTTTGTCCTGACCTACATCACTGCGCTCTACGTCAATAAACGCCTTGTAATAGTCCTTTCCTTTTTTCTTATAAATGATCTCCGACAAAGAGATATAATAAAACATATCGTAGCCATAAATCTTTAAAAGATATGAAAACAGTATCCTAACCGTTCGCCCGTTTCCATCATCAAATGGATGGATATAGGCAAAGAGAAAATGAAACGCAATTGCTTTATAAATATTCTCAATCGGTTTAGCAAATTCATCATCGTGTAAAAAATGGATGAGTTCATCCAGCATTTGATTCATTGCATCGATATTGGCAATAGGGCTAAAAATAACTTTTCCATTGGCGTTGATGATTTCATTGGGTTCGGTGCGATAACTCCCAACGGCATATCCCTCATCAAGCGAATCTTCTACGGTAGCTTTATGAGTTTGCCAAATCAGGTTATGGGTTAAAAGCTCTGTTTTATCTTTGAGTGCCAACAACGCTCTAAAATTGTTCAACACCATAAATTCGCTTTTATTTTGCGGCTCTGATTTTCCATAAGCCAATGTTCTTGCCCGTTTTACAGTAGTGTTTGCACCCTCCATCGTTGAAGAATAATACCCCTCTTCAATGAGCGTTTCACGCAGAAGCTTAAAGCTAAAATCATCTTGAAAGTTATACTCGAAACTTTTCCAAAACTCTTTGATCTTGTCCATACTCTCTTTGAGTCTGAACGTTTCGACAAAATAAAAATGTTTTTCGCCGAAACCAAAAAGATTATTTCGATTTTTTAGGCGGTATTGTTTTATTTTTGCCGTTACCTCTATATAGTCGCAACCACTCTCTTCAATCAGTTTTTTACGGTTTTCAATCTCAAAAAAGGTATAGTAACGGTTGATAGTGAGATATTTAATCCACTCTTTGGTCGTTGTCGGGTATTGAGTAGCCATTACAATGTCTCTAAATCGAGTTTTTCTCTCAGATTTTGCTTCGTACTATCATCCAGTGCTTTATCAAAACAGATGAGTTTTGCACCCATTGGAACAAACGCCCCAATATCGGTGTGAACTTTATCAGCAAAACAAAAATAAAATGCTCTATTCTCTTCATGAAGTTTTATAAAGCTGTATTTGTCACCCTTTATCATTTCATTCTTAGCACTCAAACTAAAGCCGTTTTTTAGCCCCACTTCATAGACAATATCGATCTCTTTGGCACTTTGCGTGAAAATATTTTTAGTAAAGATAGACATTTTGAGCATTTTCACAATATCGTCAAAACTATCATTGGGACGTTTTTTCAGTTCTTTAAATACTTGAAAATTGGAAGCATCCAACACATAGGATTTAAAACCGTCTTTATAATCTAGTTTTTTAATAACCCGCTTGATTCGCTCTTTGGTAATATCGCTGATTTTTTTATAGCCTGCTTTGTACGCTTCGCTGTTCTCGTCGGTCGCTTCGGGGAGTTGAACTAAAATATATTTCCGATTTCCGCTATCTTCTTGATTCAATTCCATCACGGCATGAGCGGTGGTTCCACTTCCTGCAAAGAAGTCTAGGATAATATCTTCTTCTTCAGCATTTGTTCCGATTTCTAACATTTTACGAATTAACTGTGTGGGCTTTGGTGTATCAAATGGAGGGTTTTCAAATAATTCTTTTAATTCATTATTTGCTTGTCGTGTCGTTCCTGCAAACTCTGCTAACCAAAGATTTTCTGGCGTTCTACCTTGCTGATCACAAAGATATATTTTTCGAATTATTCGAGTCTCATCGGATGAAAAAACTATTTCTCCTGAAGTAATTTTAGCTCTAACTGTATCTTCACTCCAACGCCATCCATTATCAGGCGGATCAATTACTTTTCCTGAAGGCGTTGCTATAGTATATTTAAGGGTTGCTCGAAAACTTGGACTTCGTACATCACCTGAACGCCATTTTCCTTTAGGGTCATTATCTAAATTAGTATAATTAATATTATTTTCTTCAGTACGATCAAATTTTAATGATTCTAAAGCATCTCCTCGACAATAAACTAAAATTTGATTATGGTGTCTTGAAAAGTATTTTTCATCATTTTTACTTTGTTTTGTATGATTCCAAATAACATTAGCCACAAAATTTTCTTCCCCATAAATCTCATCCATCACTTTACGGAGATTATGCACCTCGTCATCGTCAATAGAGACAAAAATAACGCCATCATCACGGAGGAGACTTCGACTCAGCCACAGACGTGGATAAATCATATTAAGCCAGTTGGTGTGTCGTCGTCCCGTGCTGGAGGTTTTGGTACTCGTGTATCCCTCATCTCGAAGTTGGTCTGTTTGGATGAGATAGTTGGTGATCGTGTCGCCCCATGTGTCTTTGTAGACAAAATCTTTGTCTTTGTTATACGGTGGATCGATATAGATCATCTTGATTTTTTTATGATACGAGGTTTGGAGGAGTTTGAGAACTTCGAGATTATCTCCCTCGATAAAGACATTATCCCCATCAGGGATAGTGCTGTCAGGATCGAGTTTTAGAGTAGCATTGGATTTTTGACGGATGGTTTGGTAACACTCTTTTTTACCATTCCACGTAAAACTGTAGTGTTCGCTTTTTTCATCGGATTGTGGAGCGACAATGCTTTTAAATTTGTTGATATTAATCACACCATCCTCAAAAATTTCGGGAAGAATATTTTTGAGTTCTTCCAATTTTTGCGCTAACACATCTCTACTTTCCAACTCCATCCAAACACCTCACACTAAATTAACCGTTATTGTAACCAATCTAACATAACAGATACGCGTACGCATTGACCCAATCCCCATACGCGTCTAAATGATCCATCCTAACCCCTTGGCGCTGTAAATCTTGGACGATCATCACCGCAAACTCGCTTTGCAATTTCAGAGTATATCCAAGGAGATGATTTATTTTTCCCTCATCAGGATCACTCAAAATCCGTCCGACGAGCGCACTGGAGAGAGCATATAAGGCTGAAATATCATTGGGATACGCTGACTCTTCCCCCCGTAAAATCGCCTCTATATCAGGGAGTAAAAGCATTACTTTACAAAATCCGAGAAAATCGACTCCATTTTCTTTTCCGACAGCACCCGCAATGGCTTCCAAAAGGAGCGCATTGGGTAGCGTGCTTTGCAACACATTA
Organism: Sulfuricurvum sp.; assembly: GCA_011391735.1. Lineage (GTDB taxonomy): Bacteria > Campylobacterota > Campylobacteria > Campylobacterales > Sulfurimonadaceae > Sulfuricurvum. The sequence goes on from JAABPY010000187.1 coordinate 28,984, forward strand.
TGAACCGCTTCCCAGCTTCGCGGTGTTGCGAAACTTCGTTCATTACGAGTCGGATCAAACGTAAAGAGGGCATCATTTTTGAATCCGATATACGCCACGATTCGTGAATCCACCCCCCGTTTTATCGCCCACTCTCTCCAATCCTCCACACTTACCTCCATCTCGATATGGACGAACCGATTCGCCAACGGTGAGGGCAAACGATAGACGACTCCTCTATCTCCCTCACGGTTTCCCGCCGCCACAATCGCCCATCCATCAGGGAGGGTATATTCCCCCACTTTTCGATCCAAGATCAATTGATATGCCGAGGCTTGAACGGCAGGGGCGGCGGAGTTGAGCTCATCGAGGAAGAGTATCCCCCTGCCTGTACGAGGTAAAAACGACGGCGGAGCCCATAACGCCGTGTGAGACTCTTTCTCATAAAAAGGTATCCCCTTTAAGTCCGTCGGATCCATGAGAGAAAGGCGCAAGTCGATGCACTCAATCTCCATATCATGAGCAATTTGTTTGATAATCGACGATTTCCCAATACCAGGAGCACCCCATAAAAAGGTCGGAATTTTCGACTCAATCAGTGAGCGCATTGTCGTAATTGTCTCTGAACTTCTCATACATTCCATCCTATATTGGCGGTTTGGATATGTTTCCCAAATGCCGCATTGGTTTTAACATACCGCTCATATTTTTGATCCAAAGAGAGCTGATATAACAGTTCCACAGGGGTGGAAACATTAGCACTGAGTGCTTTGAGCGTTTTCTCCTCCCCCTTCTCATACAATTTTTTCAAATACTCCCGTGGAAGAGAAGTGTTAGAAGCAAGCTCTTCATCCAATTTTTCCAACGTAAAAAGCTGCTCTAAATGTTCCAAAATAAGCGCCGAATTTTGAGCCAGTGCCGAAAAAATAGCCCCATTGTCCATTGCCATAAGCTGCTGTTGCATTGCTGCATTTAAACTCATATTGGAAGATAAAGAGACTCCATGTTCAGATAATAATCGTTCAAACAAAATTTCATCTAAAGGGATAAAACGGGCAATAAGCTCGGGATATATTTTCTCTAAACTATCGATTCCATCAAATGATAAGCTCCTATTTTGCGCCAAAATTCTATGAATAGTTTCATCCTTCAACGCAAGAAGCTCTTTTTCCAATGCCAATGGCTCTCGATGGGCAATAAGTTTCGCACGCTCCTTGAGTAGTTGTCGTAAAAGAGGTTCAGGCGTATGGCTATGTAACGCCATCGCATCCAATACTCCGTTGAGTGTCGGATCATTAGGATTTTTTAACTCTTTGGCGATAGGAGCAAGCTGTGAAATAGCGGTTATGAGTTCTGTATTGCCATATTTTTCTACCAAATGCGCCAACCCACTCATTGCATATTGAACATTATGATTACGTTCAATATCCACATAAAACCGCCCAATAATCGCTGCCGTTACATCACGATTACGGTCATTATCAAACAACCCTTCCCCACTCCAATCGTACAATTTCAATAACTTAAAAAAAAGTTCATCGGTAATATGAGGATTTTTAATAAAATCAACAAGACGCGCGGCATCACGAGAGAGCTTGAGACTCATTAAGAGGCGATTGGGTTCGATAGAGGTACAAAGCCATTTTTCGATTTCCGTAATATCCACGATAGGAGCAGCACGGCATTCATACAATCGCTCAGACTCGTTTTGCTCAAGTGGATTCATCATCCGCCCCTCAACGATCAGCGACACACCCTCCACAAAAGTTTTTTCAACCGTTATCGAATGAAGTTTCAACAACGTTTCAAACTCCATCCCATTCAAAGAGCGTGTTTTACCTAGTAGCAATATCGATTTTCCAAAAAGTTCATTATAATTCATCTACGTATTATAATCTTAAAGGCTAAAGAAATAGTGGGGGTGTATAATATGACTAGTACTTTAAAAATATTAAAATAAATCAAAGGACTATTCATGATTGACTTATTTAATAAACATCGTAAAAAATTTCAGGAAGAGTTAGTCAAAAAAGTTGCCCTTTATGATTATCGTCATGTCCGTTATAATATTAACTATTCTATTGCTGCTTGTTATATAACTGAACCTACTGACTTAACGAACATTGCATCGAATTTACGCTTAAGTGATGACTTTATCAAGATTAATGACCATTTATATGTTATGTTTCTTGATTCTACGGATGACGAACAAGGAATTAAAACCTCTGCTAATATCTTGAGCTGTGTACAAGCTCAATTTTTTACAAAACCTTTCTATATAGCCGTTGTTACTGCAAGCAATTACACAGACTTATTTCAAATGGTACATGATCTTTTTGATCTTATAGAATATGCCCTCATTCATAATATGAACAATATCGTTGTTGATTCTTCTAAACTAATCCAAAACGACCAATTCGTATAATGACCATTCGCCCCCTTGGAGTTTCGCTACTTATTCATCTCCTCGCACTTGGAATTTTTCTGTTCCTTGCTACGAGTAACACACTCAAAAAACCACCTCAACCTCTAAAAATTCATATTGCCTCTTTTGTCACCCCTGCGACGGTGCAAAAACAAGTTCCCATACTTCCAACACCAACGCCTATTACCCCACCAAAACAGACACCTCCTCCTCCCGTACTTACCTCTAAACCAAGCTCATCGCCTACTCCCGCTCCAGTCGTATCCCATCCTGCTCCACCCTCGCCCCAGCCAGTACAACCAATCGTACAAGCACCTGCCCCCAAAGTGATTGAAGCGCCCAAAGCTCCACCACCGCCTCCGCCTCCTGTAAATGTCGAAAAAGAGTTTTTAAACGCCCATTTGGGAGAAATTCGAGGGCAATTGCTCCAAAATTTCAAATATCCGAAAATGGCACAAAAGCTAAAAATGCAAGGGGAAGTCAAAGTCTCGTTTTCATTAAGCAGTGAGGGAAGTGTTGATAACATAAAAGTCGTTGAAAGTTCAGGATTTGATATTTTGGATGAGGATGCAGTGGCATTAATTCAAAAAACCGCCTCCACATTCCCCAAACCGTCCAAATCGGTTCGAATTACGGTTCCACTAAGCTATGTGTTGCGTTAAGAGCCCAACACTTTAGCGATACTGTAGCGCATATCCTCATCGAGGTTCTCCATATTGGCAACCATCCACGAGAGATACTTCTTGTCCTCATGGGCAATTTCAACAAGGGTCTTCCCTTTGTGTTTACCAAACTTTAGAGGCTTGGTAATAAAAACAGGGGTTTGGGTGAGTTCAATCATCTTCTCAATGGGATTAACAGCTCCAAAACGTTCCGTGAGTCGTTTGCGCAACTGAGTGAGAAAAAGCTTCAACACCAAAACATCGCCGATGGCATCGTGCGCTTTGACCACTATTCCCAACGCATCGGCTTCTGCTTGTTCGATTTTATACAATCCAAAACGATACCGAAAATACTGCAACCGATGCGCCTCTTCATCATCAAAAAGGTGTTTGGCACAACGGAGGGTATCAATAAGGCGCATTTGAGAGGTGAAATTCTCTTTTGCCAACATCCCTAGATCAAAAGGGGCATTATGGATAATCATAACATTATCAGGGGTATTTAACCTCTCCAAAACTTTAAACGCCTCGGTCTCCGTACATTTGGGTTTATCGACAATTGCTTCAGGAGTAATCCCATGCACCTCCATCGCCCCATACCCGATAGGGACGTCTGATGAACACATATCGTTATAAACCTCTACTTTTTTACCGTCTAAAACCATATATCCCAATTGAATAATACGGTCACCCTCCCCTGCACCCGTTGTTTCGGTATCGAGCAAAATATATTTCGCCATTAATATTGATCGTCTTCTTTATCAATATCAAACTCTTCATAGTCATCTTCTTCATCTTCGTCTTCATCATCATCGAAGCCAAGATCATCCTCATCTTCATATCCACCTTCACGCATTGCTGTTAATTCAGTATAAAGCTGTTCAGCTTCCTCTTCATCAATGTCACCACTTTGAACTTCTTTCAAAAGTTCTTTGTATTCATCACGAAGTGCTTGTAATTCTTCAAGATCAGCACGTTCCTCAGGCGTTGCATCTTTTGCAGAAGCAATTCCTTCAAAAAGTTCGTCAATATGATCCTCTACGTCAGGAATCAATTCACTCTCGATTAAATGTTTCAGTTGCATAATATAAGCCATAGGTGTCCCTTAGTGTGTAATTTCACAATTGTAGCAAAAGAAAAGAAAATATGATAGTAGAACAAAACAGTTCAAGGAGATAAATAAAAAAAAAGAGAGTTAAAAAAAATAAGTAGATTTGGTGCGGACGGGGGGATTTGAACCCCCACACCTGTTGGCACTACCACCTCAAGGTAGCGTGTCTACCATTCCACCACGTCCGCATATAAAAAGAAGAAAATGACCAGCCGAAGCTGACCAGAGGTTATAAACTTACGCTACCAAATACGGGTTAGCGTAAAGGGCGATAAGTGCAATTACCAATGTATAGATAACTTGCGCTTCGATCATAGCAAGAGCGATGAACATAGTTGTCATCAATTTTCCGCCAAGACCTGGGTTACGTGCAGTACCAGCGATAGTTGCAGCAGCAGTGTTACCCATACCGATAGCTCCACCAAGAGCAGCCAAACCAAGACCAACACCCGCAGCGATCATAGAATACGCTTTAAGCATTTGATTTGCAACATCAGCAGATGCAGGAGCAGCAGCTACAGCACCATCAACAACTGCAACCACTTCGTCAGCACCAAATGCAGCAGCTACAAGAGCAAGCATAAGAAAAAGAACTTTTTTCATCTGTAATCTCCGTCATTAAAATCAAAGTCTGTTCGGATAGTGTCCCTACTTATCACTTTGTGAATGGCATTATAGTGGCTCTTATCTAAAAACTTACTTAGAGCGTGCAAGACCGATCTTATTTCCTTTGAATTCAACGATCTCTACACGAATATCATCTCCCTCACTGATCACATCACTCACACGGCTGATATGTCCATCAGAGAGTTTAGAGATATGAATCAATCCATCAATTCCGCCTGGAAGCTCTATAAATGCCCCGAAGTCAACGATTTTTTTTACTTTTCCATTGACAACATCGCCCACTTTGTACTCAACCTTGGGCGTTGATTCGGCACCGCTTACAATCCCCTCAATATGATCTCGCGCCCCTTTGAGTCCATCACGATTTTTCCCTGTGAGCTTAACCGACCCTTTTTTCTTATCAATATCAATAGCAACATCGAATTTTTCAATAATTTCACGGATCGTTTTCCCCGCTTGACCGATAATATCACCAATAAAACTTGGATCAATATGGAACAAATCGGTACTTGGCAATGTCCCTTCATTGAGTTCAATATGCTCTTCGGATGCAACCATAATATCAATAATATGGGCACGGGCATCTTTGGCTTGATAAAGGGCTTCTTTCAGGACATCCAAAGCGATACCGCCAAGCTTGATGTCCATTTGCATCGCCGTAATCCCCTCTTTGGTTCCTGCTACTTTGAAGTCCAAATCCCCATCATGATCTTCCAGCCCCATAATATCGGTCAAGATCGCATGACGGTTCCCCTCTTGAATCATCCCCATAGCAACCCCTGCGATGGGATCACACACCTCTATATCACCCGCACGAAGTGCCATATAGCCACCACAAATCGTTGCCATAGAAGAGGAACCATTGGACTCTAAAATTTCAGAAACCAGACGAATCGTTTGTCCATTACGAACCGTCGCCCCCTCGAGTGCACGCTTCGCAAGATTTCCGTGCCCCAACTCTCGTCGACGTGGCGCACCAATAGGAGAAGGCTCCCCAACACTAAATCCAGGGAAATTATAGTGTACCATAAAGGCTTCATTTTGGGTACCGCTATCGGTGAGCCCTTCGTACATTTGAGCATCTTTGGCTCCCCCTAGCGTCAATACAACAAGAGCTTGCGTTTGACCACGAGTAAAGAGGGCTGAAGCATGAGCACTTGGTAGTACATTGGTCTCAATTGAAATCGGACGCACTTGCGTAAGCTGTCGTCCATCAGCACGAATATTTTCATCCAAAATCTGCGCTCGTACCATGGATCGCTTGACCTGTTCAATCGCTTTTTTGAGCTCATGCTCATTCCACTCTGGCTTTTCAACCATAATTATTTTACGAATGGTGCGAAGGGCTTTAGAACGTTCTGTTTTTGCCATTTGTGCAATACCACGTTTCAAATCATCGGTATGATGTCCACGAACATACTCAACCATTACCGCATCAATATCACTTACAACGTATTTTAGTTCAAATGCAAACTTCGCATGAGGTTTGAAAGCTTGCTCATATGCTGTATTGGCTCGCTTAAGCTCTTCTTGCGCTTGTGCCAACACCTCAATAAGTTCATCTTCGTTCATGGCATTGCTTTGACGCATCGTCATTATAGGCTGAGATATAAGTGGATCAATAAACGATTCTACTAAGCCCCCCTCCATCATCGCAATCTCATCACTTCCATACGCTTGCATCTCGATCATGAGCATATCATCACGACTACCTGCAAGATACAAATCAAGGGTGCTCTCTCCCAGCTGAGAAAGGGTTGGATTGATCACAATCTCCCCATCCACTTTTGCCACACGTACGGCACTTACCGAGGTAAAAATATCAATATCAGAGACATAAAGGGCAGCAGAAGCGGCGTTAAGTGCCAATACTTGTAAATCTGACTCATTGTCGCTACTGAGTACCAAAATCGAGATTTGAATCGGATTGGCGAACCCTTTGGGGAAAAGGGGACGTAAGGAACGATCAACGATACGAGACGTTAATGCCTCAAAATCACTCGGTTTCGTTTCGCGTTTAATAAATCCACCAGGAAATTTTCCTGCTGCGTAACTTTTTTCAAGATACTGCACGGTCAATGGAAGAAAATCTTCATCAACAAACTCCGTCTCATCGACAACAACGGTCGCAAGAATAACGGTATTACCCGATTTGAGCCATACGGCTCCGTTGGCTTGTGCCGCTACGTGATTGAGGGAGTAAGACTCCTCTTTGTTGGTTAATGCTAATGTTACATCGTATTTCATCTGTTTCCTTAAATAGTATTTTAACGGTTTATTTCGCTAATGATGATGCACCTGTGAGATACTTAATGTCATTATCGATAAAACGAAGCCCTAGACCCATGAAAATATTTTGAGATCGTGGATTGAGGAAGTCATCCCATCCTCCGTACAATTCCAAATGTTTGAGCATTTGATACCGTACTTGCGCTTTGAGATGTGCTTTGTCCGAACGCAAATCGTTAAGGGCATTAAAATCAAATGCTTCTCCCGAGAATTTTAGTTTGTCATGATTGGTAAAATAATCAATCCCCACTCCTCCCGTTGATTCAATCGCCCCAAAACGAAGCAACGTATTGTCAAAACGCTTCCCATATTGAGCCGAATAACGTGTAGCAGTCTCAATATGTTTGCCCGGCAGTTGCAAAGGATTTGAATAATCATCACTACTGATGAGATCAAACAAATAATACGTCTCTGGATTGGGGAGATAACTCACCCCCAAATACACCTTGCCATACCCATCACGCATCATAGCATCCGTGTGCATTGCTACTTGCAATTCACTCGTCGTAAAGGTGCTAAGGAGGGTGTCCACACGATCAAACGCATTGTCCCCACTTTTGAAGAATGCCCCTGCTGAATCGAGTGTACTTTTCAATGAAGAGCGGTTTTCTGCCAACATACTACTAACATTATCTTCAATTTTAACAAATTTATCAACCGCTTCAGGGAGTTTATGCTCCAACGCACCACTGATATTGTCCAAACGAGCACTCAAAGAGTTTATCCTCTCCATAATAGCAGGGAGATCTTTATTCACCGTATCTGCCGTTTGGGCGAAACCAGCGGACATCGTTTTGAAATTACTAATTGCTGCATGCAAATCATCCCGATTATCAACGATTACGCCATTGACATTGACCCCAACATCGCGAAATGCCATAATTGCCTCTTGTATTGCAGCACGGTGTTCTTCATCCAGTGTCGAACGAAAATCTTTGAGCAACAAGGTCATCTCTTTGGAGGCTTCATTAAGCGAATCACTCGTTTGGTCGAAGGTAGCATACCGCTTGGACTGCATCAATACTCCACCTGACAAAAGAGGTGAGGTGGAATCTCCTGCGACGATATTAATCACTTTGGATCCTAGAAGTGACTCTTGGGCGACAATCACCAACGAATCTTCAGGGATTTTCACCCCTTCGTTGATCTTCAGTGTCAATCGCACTTTTTTCCCCTCAATTGCAATAATACTCACTTCACCAATATCAACACCGCTCATGGAGACGTGGGTATGCTCTTCTATCCCCGAAGCATCATCGACATACGCTTCAACGGGATACCCTTTTTGACCCCATTTTCCAATGGAAGTCACTTGTGTTGACAAAAAAAGTAATGCACCCAGTATCGCAACAACAAATAATCCGATTCTAGCTTCTAATTTCATTTTTTTCCTCATTGACCTGCATTAAGTTTGTAATTAAATACCGATCCACCCAACGGTTTTAACGTCACCGTGATAAAAAGATACGAATCACTGACCGAATCACTCCCTACTACATTCGTTAAAATCGGACGGATATTTTGGACAAATTTCAAACCAAAATCAAAACACCGCTGGGTGTACAAAAATCCAACTTCGCCCCGTTTAAGTGTATTGGCATGATAATCATACGCTATTTGACCAAAAAACCGATAATAATAATTCGGTCGATACGCCATATCCGCAGTAAAATAAGAAGCATATACAGGAACACTGTTCAAAAGAGTATCGGTGTAATAATGGCTCAAACTTCCACTTGTCGTTTCACCATTATAGCGCACTGTATTTTGTTCTTTGGAAATAATGTTACGGTCGTGATTGTACGCCGTTTGATTGTACAAAGAAAGGGCACTCGAGACTTGCCACTCTATCTCATTTTGAAGCTCACCGTAAGCCGTACCCGCTTTATCGTGAGCGAAATTTTGGGACAATCGATCGATAAAAAGCTGTTTTCCACCCTTAAAAAGATAGTTATTAAGGGCTAATCCTAAATTATCTTTGGGCTCATTCAAGGTGTAATATTGACATGCAGGATCACTACTTCCTACGCTACACGAGCTGTGATAGGTTTGGTAATAGCCATTATACAAACGGTTTCCCGCATAGGTATAGCTCACTTCGGGGTTGAGTATATGGGTCATTGTGTCGTAGGGATGGATCAATGTTGATCCCATTTTAAACGTATGGTCTAGCTGCCCATACGTCCCCTTATTGTAAATACTCCCCGTCTCATTAGATGGTTCATTCCCGTAAAACCCAATCATTCGTAAAGCACCGTTTGCCCCATAACTGACATCCAAATAATCATCAAAAAGGGAAGTTTGCAATGTTAAAGGGATGGCAATATCCCCTTGAACGGCTGTTTTTCCTTCACTGCGATAAAAATTATTCACCGTCGCATCCGTACTAACCAAGAGATGATCCCCAAAAAATGTCTCCAAATAGCGATGATACTGTAAGGAGGGTAGCGTTTGGATGGTTTGGGCATTGGAGCTTTGATTGAGATACTGATAATATTTAATATAGGCACCAAAATAGTTATCTTCACTACTATAATAGCTGTTAAGACGGGAGACGACTTGATTGGCGGTCACATTGTTGATTTGGTTTCCGTGCTGAAGATTGAGATAATCGACATCGGACATCCGGCTGGCATTGAGATACAATCCAGACTCGCCAATAAGATCCACACCAAACCAATCTTTGAGCATATCGGTGTGGGTATAGGTTGCGTTGTACCCATAATGGGTCGCATACGCCAAATCATATTGAGTCGCATACTCTTTTTGCTCTTGAAAATAGCCTACACGTACCGACCCCTTGGAGTGAGGAGAATCTACAAATCGTAAATCCCCATAAATTCCTTCCCCTCGTGACGTACGAATTTGGGGACGTAGCTCAACATCCCACGAATTTCGAGGGGCGAAATAGATCGGTTGTTGATATAAAAAACCCTCAACATTGGAAAAGCCCAACGTCGGCATTAACAATCCACTTCGACGCTTAGTATCCGTGGGATACCCAAAATAGGGAAAATACATCACGGGGAGATCTTTAATAAATAGCCGTGCATTGTAGATATTAACCCACTGTTTTTGGGTATCATAATTGGCACTGCTAAAACGGAGCTTCCAGAGAGGATCGGTAGAGTTACATCCTGAAAGAATTCCATTTGCAATATCAATCTTACTCTCACAACTACTGGCCTCATCACTGCTCATCCATGCGCCCGTATTGTGATCAATCATATAATAGGGTTTGGAATAGCGGGTGTTTAACTCCATATTCAGCCACGCATAGTCGCTAATCATATGGTAATGCCCTGCTTTGAAAAGATTCACCTCTCCAAAAGCTTCGACGACACTTGTATTGCGGTCGTAGACTAGTTTATTCGCACTTAAGATCTGATCTTGATACAACATAGAGGGGGAGAGGGTTGCTTGAACAAGAGACCCATTGCCATCCACGGTAGACCCGATGAGTTCCACATGCTCACCGCCCATTAATACAGCTACGCTCACCACTGACAAAAAAAGAATGTTACGCATTAATCACTAAAGTTTTGGCACTGAGATCATGCCATGTCCGTCGGTAAGGGTCAAACATCCCCCATAAAAATCCAAGATAAAAGAGAACTTCACTCACAATCCGAAAGACACTTCGATTAAATGCACTCAAAAAATGGGGGTTGGAGGAAGTTTGAATCTCAATGACCCGTATCTTCATCACGATTTTTCCTAATGTTGCCCCATATTGCATCGTAAAGAAAGTTTGGTAGATAATTTTAATCGCCATATATTCAAGGATAAAGGTATTCACCACATCAATCATTGCTTCAACGCTCGCTGCATTCATAATGGGAGTCCATAGAATAATTATCAAGATGAATGAGAGTAAAAACTCATCAATGGTAAACGCCGCTATACGAGAACGGATGGTGGCTAATGTATATTTCTCTCTCGCAAGGAAGGAGTCAAGATAATCATTCATTAGCGGAGAGCTTGATACGCAATATCGGTACGAAGTTTTTTACCCGCAAAATGGACTTGTCCACACAACATATAGGCACGATCCCGTGCTTGCTTGATACTATCACCCAATCCTACGCATACGAGGACACGTCCCCCTGTAGCATAAAGCTTACCATCTTCAGCACTCACCCCTGCATACGAGATATGGGTGTTTTGAGCAATTTCATCGTGATGAATCTCATCCACCACGATTTCAGCGGGGACGGAGTTGTCAAACGGATAATTGTGACTTGCCATCACGACACCCACGGCAAATTGTTCGTAAAATTCGACGTTGAGGGTATCCAGCTGTTTGGTTGCTGCTTTGTAAAAGAGTTCACTAGCAGGAGTTTTGAGTAATGGCATCAAAATTTCGCATTCAGGGTCACCGAAACGGACGTTAAACTCCAAGGTAATCGGCTCACCATTGACGATCATAATCCCAATAAAAAGAACGCCCTCAAACGGTGCACCCTCCTCTTGCATCCCTAAAAGGGTTGGGCGAACGATACGCTCTTTTACTTTTTCATAGATAATATCATCCACAAGCGGTGTTGGTGCATACGCCCCCATTCCGCCCGTATTGGGACCTTCATCGCCGTCTAAAAGACGTTTGTGATCTTGTGCCGCTGGGAGAAGGATAAAATCTTTTCCATCACATAAAGCGAACATTGAGAGCTCATAGCCGTCCAAGAATTCTTCTACAATCACCCGTAAACCCGCATCCCCGAACGATTTACCGCTCAACATTTCGGAAACAGCAACTTTGGCTTCATCATGGCTCATAGCGATAATAACCCCCTTGCCCCCACACAATCCATCTGCTTTAACCACAATAGGAGCCGTTAAAGAATCGATAAATTTAAAAGCATCCCCAATATGAGCTGTTTCAATATAGCGAGCGGTAGGGATAGCGTATTTCGCCAAAAAGTTCTTCATATAAACTTTCGAACCCTCTAACTGTGCGGCGGCTTTGGAAGGACCGAAGATGACCAAGCCACGAGCTTTGAAAATATCAACAACTCCATCGGTCAAAGGGCCTTCTGGTCCTACGATGGTCAAATCAATTGCATTCTCAACAGCAAATTGCGCCAACTCTTCGTAATCTTTGATCGCAATGTTTTCACCCAACATCGTGGTAGCACCGTTACCTGGTGCAAAATAAAGGTTGGATACTTCAGGATCATTTTTGAGAACCCGTCCGATTGAAAATTCACGTCCGCCACTGCCGATTATCATTATGCGCATAGTTCGCCTTATAAAAAGTGTATTATTTAATTGTATT
>JAABPY010000175.1 GCA_011391735.1 Sulfuricurvum sp.
GATTGCGTAATCAAAATAGGTATCTTCGAGAAAAACACCGCGTAATGTATTTTGAGCAATTTCTTGTTTGAAAAACTCTCGTACTCCCATCCCCTCTTTTTTCAGTGGCCAAAACCCTGGTTTGACAATATTACCAAAAAGGGTAATTCCACGTAAGTTACTTTTATCAAGACCATGGACATAGACACTATCTTGATCCATGGCGACCATTTTTTTCGCTTGCGTGAGTGAAACATTGAGGGCACTCATTCGTTGATGCGCCTCATATCGAGTAATTCGGATG
>JAABPY010000176.1 GCA_011391735.1 Sulfuricurvum sp.
TGAGTAATTCGGATGTCATTGCTATTTGCTTCAGCACTTAATCCGCCTGCAAAAGCAATCAACTCACCAATAGTCGTTTTACTTTTGGCTTCATAAATCGCAGGACGCTTGACATCCCCGTCTATAACAACACTTTTTCCCATCACAGGGACGACAATAATATCACCTGCTTGTAATAGGGGATCACTTCGTCCATTCCCTCGGATGATGGTGTATAAATCAATATCTTTATACACTCTTCCCCCACGCTTGATGAGGACGGAGCGCATAGAACCATTTTTAGACAATCCCCCCGCTGAAATCAATGCCTCTTTCACGGTTGAGAATGAGCTAACGTTATAGATACCAGGAGTAGCCACTTCGCCTGCCAATGTCACTTGAATCGTCGAGAATTGGGTGATATTGACCGTTACACCGACATTAGGAAATGCTGCCATTAGGGCATCACTAATGGTTTTTTTGGCATCACCGAAACTGAGTCCTGCAATATGAAGTGGACCAAAAGAGGGGATCACAATATTTCCCTCTTTATCTACTATAAGAGACATATTATCGCTTTTTGGTCCATACAATATAACCGATAGGACATCTTTGGGAACCAATCGGTAGTTTTCAGGGACAGGAAGGGAGGAGAGATCCATCCCGTTTTTGTTGGAGAAAAATTCGAAGCCATAACGCTGAAGCGCTGAAGCTTGCCCTTTGATCTGCCGAGAGAGAAGACGCTTGGCATAATCATTGGTATTTTCCATCGTAAGGGGAGAACGATACATTTGTGTTACATCGGCATCAACCGCTACAGGCTCCTCTTTAACCGTATCCGCTTTTTTTTCATCACCCTTTTTTTCAGCATCTACTTTATTGCTAGCCTCTTCTGTAGTCGCTGTGGATGAAGTCGTAGCAGGTTTGGAAGCCTGATCCACCTTTTGGAGCACTTCGCTTGCCGTAACCCCTTTTTGTTGCATCGCCTGTTGTGCTTGGGGCGAATTCAAGATATTTGGATTCGCTTTGATTGCCGAAACGATCGATGCACTTGGCACCCCTCCCATATCTTCCGCATTCACAGAAAGTACAAGCATTATACATAATACTATGATTTTGAGAAACTTCATCTACTCTAACCACCTTTTTTAAAATTTATTTTTACGGTTAACCCGTATATCCCATTAGCCGATCGACTTCCGCTTTTGCTTCACGCCACGCTTTTTTAGGGGGTATCCCCTGTGCGATTTTTTCATCAGTTCGCTGACTTAACTGTTGCTGAACAAAACGGCTGCGAGAATCACCAGAGGTTTCTATTACAGGAGATCCCTTCTGTAAAACTGCATCACCCGTTGGTATTTCTGCCATCGCCAACCGCTTAAGCCATTGATTTTTAAACACAGGATTAGCGGAATGGTAACAGCCAATTGCGGAGAGATTATACCCTCTTTTGCGTATATGGGAACTAAGAAGCAATGCCCCCACGTAGATATTTACCTCAGGATCGAGCAATGCTTGCTTCGTCACCCCTATGGAAGAGAGGCGTTTAAGATGCATCGAATTAATCTGCATCAGTCCAATATCCACCGTCCCATTTTTGTTTTGGTTGATCGCACGAGGATTCATACTGCTTTCAATCGTAGCAATACGTGCCAACAAAGAGGGTTCAATCCCAAACTCATGCCCCGCCTTTTGAAATATAGGTTCAAACCTAGAAGTTCCATAAAGGGAGAGGGAGATTAGTATCGTTAAAACTACTATTTTAGTCATTAAAATCCTTTTGATAATAGATTCTTAATTTTAGCGTAAAGTGGTTGAGAGATGTTTTTAATTCCTTATTCTAAGCTCAATTAGGTAATAATGACAACAAATATTACTTGAAAAGAGTTATTGGAATGATGTTGTTGTCTGCTAAACTTATTATTATTTTCATCTTGACGTTTATATTTATAAAACTCATTATTCGATATGCGCCGAGATTAGGACTCATTGATATTCCAAATCATCGCAGTATTCATACAACTATAACTCCAAGAGGAGCTGGAGTCGGGATGATTTTCGGAGTTATCTTCTCTGAGCTCCTTTTTTACAATAGTGAAACATTTTCTCATTTTTGGACATTAATAGGGATTTTTATCGTCTTTATCGTAGGGGTACTCGATGATCATCATGACACAGCTCCTAAAACTAAATTTATGGTTATCTTTATTGCCGTACTCCTGTTTTACATGGATGGGATCGTTATCGATTCCTTGGGAACCATAGTTAACTATGAGATCAAGTTAGGTTGGCTTGCACTCCCTTTTACGATGTTTGCCGTCGCTGGATTTACGAATGCCCTCAACCTCTCGGATGGGTTAGATGGTTTGGCAGGATCTCTTAGTATTATCATCCTTTCTGTCTTGCTTTATATTGGTTACCTCAACCATGATATGTTTATCGTCTCGCTATCACTCTCTTTTATCGTTGCAATATTAGCATTCTTGTGGTTCAACTGGAATCCAGCACAGATCTTTATGGGAGATAGCGGATCATTGACGTTGGGGGTCGTCATATCGGTCCTCTCGATCAAAGCACTCGATTATATCCCTCCAACTGCCATTCTTTTTATCGCAGCGATCCCCATTATGGATACCATTATTGTCATGATTCGACGTAAACGAAACGGTAAATCGATGTTTTCCCCGGATAAAACTCATTTTCATCATCTAGTACTCAAATTTTTTAATGGAAATGTCAAAAAAACCGTTATACTGCTGGTTTTAACGCAAATCTTTTACTCAATAATAGGTCTTAACATAATTGAAAATGACTACAAGCAACGCTATATCTTAATGATGTTTTTCCTTACTTTAACGATTAGTTACATACTCCTAAACGGCATATATGAACGTCAGACCAAGCCTTTTAATTACTATCGCAAAAAACAGCAAAAAAAGGGGAGAAACAAATAGCTTCACTCATTAGGGGAGTGTAACCATTCCAAAAACATTGGGTCAAAAAATTGTTTATTTTCATCGATGATACCATCATCTTTGAGCTCTTTTATCATTTGACTTTTGTACGACAAACTCACTTTGTCGCCACTTTTAAATCCCTCAATCGCAAGTTCTTTTACTATTGAGCCTTTATGTTTTTTGGAGTTAAGTTTTTGCCACAACGTTTCAAAATAAATAGCATTGTCAAATAAAATTTTTTCAATAGCCTGATGGACATTTTTTGCAGAGATACTAAATTCACCGTTATTTTCCATCAAAAAACAGATATATCCCTCTTGCAAAAGTTTCATAGCATAAAATGGATGACCATTGACACTTTGTATCAAAGTTGCAACTGCTTCATCATCAAAGCTAATCTTTTTATTGAGAATAAGTTCACGTGTAAAAGTTTCAATCGATTCGTTGGACAATCTTCCAATTCTCATAAGTGTTGCGAAGTTGAAAAATGCATTATCAGAATTCAAAAAAATATCATCCATAACACTTTGTTGACTGCCAGCAAAAATATAAACCACATTGGAATGCGTTTGAAAATAGCTTCGTAATTTTTTGATGAAATCTTGTCCAAATTTTGCCAAATCTCCAAACTCATCAAAAAAAGCAATCAGTTTTTTCCCTTTGGAGTTTGATATGCTTTGTGCTAAATCAAATGTTTTTCTGACAAGCTCGTTTTCATCTTCCTCTTTGAGTAAATCATACCCAACTTTCACATCACTATATTCCAAAGAGAATCTCCCCATTATCTCCATAACATTATCTTTGGCATGTTTTACAAAGTTTTTAACCCCATCTAACCTATAAATAGCATCTATGTATATCTCACAAAACTCTCTAGTCCATCATAAGCTGTTCCCTTGAGCTCACGAACTTTTTTATGTGTTTTCTAGGCATACGATACTACTTGATATGGCTGTTTTTTTGGATGTAGTAATCACGCAGATAGTCCAAAGTCCCGATATAATCGGCCGTATCATAAAAACGGATCATCTGCTTGTTGAATTCCAGTTTGTCTTTGGCTTTGATATTGAGCATGGGATAGCCGCTGGAGAGAATGATACCGTTCATTATCAGTCTCGATACCCGTTTATTGCCATCATAAAAAAACTGTGATCTCGCACCGAACAAAAAATAGGCCAATCCTCTCAAAACGGGATGTTCGATCCGATTGATCTGCACAATCCCCTCCTCAAACAGCTGATCCAGTATCTGAGACGAAGGGGGCAGATAATCGGTCCCGCCGATATTGACGTTACCATCCCGGAACACTCCCCACGAGAGAGCTTCATCGCGTGCGACTTCGGCATGGAGCACCAGCAGGGTCTTTTTGTTTAATTCAAATACATTTTTTTCCAGCATATCAAACAGAAGATTGACACTTCGATTCTGGTTAAGGATTTGTTGCTCGTCACTGAGCTTATGCCCTCCTACGGTGATCCCCTCCAACAGCGTTTCAACTTCCGGATAGGTCATCAAGTTGCCTTCCAAAGCAGATGTATTGTAAATAAAATCGATTTTGTCTTTTTTCGCTAAAAAAAGATACCGTTTTCGGTCAGGTTTAAAATCCAAACCATCCACATCTATCGTGTTAATTTCATCGGCATTCAGTTTCATTCGCTGCCTTTTTTTGGACTATATTCGGAATAATTATAGCATAGTTTATAAAAAGTGCCTGACCCCTATTTATGCCATAAATTTATTTTTCTTGTCAGTGGATTTTTTGTAGTTTAAAGTAGTAGCGGAAGTTTAGCGAAAACTTCTCTAAGAGGGGCTGATGCGGGGGTATTAACATCCCTCTCTTCTCTAGGATCTGACCCAAATTACTCTTTAATAATGATATCTGCATTGAGCAATCAAGATCATTTGATCAGTCACCTTGTAAACCAATCTATGCTCAAGTGTAATTCTTCGAGACCAATAGCCCGACCAATTATATTTCAGCGGTTCAGGCTCTCCTATGCCAGAAAACGGCTCCCTCTTAATATCTTTGATAAGCAAATTTACCCTTTTTACTATTTTTTGATCATTCGCTTGCCAGTGTATGTAGTCATCCCAAGCCTGATCAGCGAAAATAAGGCGGTTCATTCGAAAAGTTCTCTTGCTGTCCCAAGCCCTGCTTCTAATTGCTGTATTGCATCATTCAAGCGTGAAGCATTGTTAATACTTTGCATGAGATATGCCGTCTCTTCCATGGACTTAAAATCACTAAGCGATAAAATAACGACAGGCTCTTTATTTTGTCGTGTAATAACGATAGGTGAATGATTATTAACAACCAAATCCATTGTTGAGGCCAAATTTTGTCTTGTATAGGAAAATGTTGCTGTTTGCATGCTAACTCCTATCTATTTTTATGTACACATATTAGTACATTAGGCTTTAATGAAAACTTAAAGGATAGATTAATGTAAATTAATACCTATTTAAGTTTTATTACATTATTCGGGTCTGACCCCATTTGACCAGATTAACTCAACCTCGTTTGTATCCAGCTTGGATTTTGTCTACAATCTAAAACTGCATAAATATAAGCAATATCATTGTTCACTTTGTAGTATATAGCAAATGGAAATCGTTTAGATAACAGTCTATAATAACCATTAGTTTTTATGTGAATCGATGCATACAAATATAAAGAGTCAATATCTGAAAGTATAGAGTCCAAAAAATAATTCCCTAAATTTACGTTTTGTGCCTCATAAAAATTCATACCATTTACAATATCATTTTCAGCTTCATCTAGAATCTCAATTTTCATGTGTTAATTTTTTCAGTCTTTCTTTCACTTCAGAAATAGGAGAAAATTGCATTTCTCCTTCTGTTATTTTTTTTTCTCTTTGACTAAGTACATCATAATGCCACTGAGGTGAGAATCCATTCGCAGTTGAATGTTCACTCAAGTCTTTCCAAATCTCTTCCATCATCAAAAATTTATCTGAAATACTTATTTTTTCTAAATTCAAAGCCTCTAACATTTCCTCTCCTTTATTTGTGTATAAAACATCATTTTTATACAAATTTTGATACTCTTTAGGAATATGAACAACTCCATTTTCTATTGGTGCATGAAACTCTACTGCGTACATAACAAATCCTTGATATTAAACGATAGTTAGATTGATAGCAAGAATAAATTTTTTATTTCTTTATTTTTGATACCTGACCCCTGTTTTATGACCCTATGACCCCGTTATCTATGCTTCCAATCGAATCTTTCCAGTAGCGTACTGATGAACGATTGAGCTGAGTAATGTTTGATAAGGTATTCCATGACTAAGTGCTCTCGCCTTGATTAATTCTATGTCGTTTTCGAGAAGGCGCAAGCTAATCGCTTTTTTCTTAGTCATCTGCTGTAGTGCCATATTCTTATAGCGGTTCATCTCAGCTGAGAGGTTAGATACACTTTTAGGATCTTGATTCTCCACATAATCGATAATTGCACGTTCTTCTTCTGTTATACGTGTCATGATAAAGCCTCCTTGTTATACATTTTCTGATATTTTCGACTAGGGATAATATTTTTTAGAAATACTTTTTCATCATCTTCGACAAAAGGTACATAATAGACGTATTCTCGTATACGAATAATAAAAAGCCTTTGATTAGGATATTTCTGCACATTATAATGAGGAAGCACATCAAGCAAACGTGCTTCGCTTATTGCGATAAGAACATCTTCAAATGCTACCCCACGTGTTGATTTTAATAGGGAATTTTTGTCTTCATCCCATTCATATCGCACTTTATCATCCTTTTATTTGTATATACAGATGATATCAATAGAGATATTAAATAGCTCTTAAATCCTCTCTTTTCTAGCCATACTCGCATCCCCATTTGTTTTGGAAATTGTAATGAGTTATAAATTAATACTTATTTAAGTTTTATTGCCTTATTGGGGTCTCTTATTGGGGTCTGACCCCTTCCCCTGACCCCTTCCCCTTATTTTTTCTGTCTTTCACAACAAAGCTATTTTAACTTTTTGAGTTACATACTGATGGATCAATGAAGAAAGGATAGTTTGATATGGTATATTAATCTCCGCACTTCTTCTTTTGAGCATCAACATATCATACTCCGGTATTCTAATATTGATGTTTTTACTTTTAGTGAGATAATTTCTTGCGGCTACTTTTGCATCTATCAGTTCTTCATCATAACGCTCTATTCTCTCAAAATGCTCCATGTTTTCTACCGCATCCAATAACTCACTCTCGTAACTATCGAATTTCATAATCATTCTCCTTGTAATACCTTCGCATCTTTCTGCTTGGGATAATTGTTTTTAAAAATATCTCATTACCCTCTTTCACGTACGGAACCATACACACATAACCCATTAGCTCAACGATGTAAATGGTTTGATTGGGATATTTTTCTTGATTTGGATGTTTTATGATGTCAATGACCCTATTTTCATAGATGACATTTGTCACATCTTCAAAACAAAGACCTCTCTCCTCTTTCAACAACTCATTTTTCTCAAGATTCCATTTAAAATTTATGCTCATGAAGGTATTTTATTACATTCTATATTGAATGTCAATACAAGATGAGACAATACCAAAATTTATATCAGAAAATCGATTTTCCTAAAACATTTGATATGCTTCTTGAACTGAGATTTAAAAATTTTGCTATTTGCGTTTTTGTGTATCCGTACTCGTAAGCTTTTTTGATGTTCTGATTTCTGTTTATATCTCTGTCTTTTTCAAAAAAAGTTTCCACTCTTTTGGAAAGTATTTTCATTATCCCCTCTTTAAATACAAGAGCTGGCGATACATAAACCGTATCCAGAGCATTAACTTCCAGCTCTGTGCTGATATAGCCTTGATACTCCTCTAATGTCATGTCAAAAATCTTGGAGTTTTCCAATAGAAAAAAATATCTATCCTTGTGCTTCCATTGAAAAAAGGATTGGTGCTTGTAGCGGCCGATATCGTTGACCATATTTGATTTTATAGGGTTTCGTTCACAGTACTTGGCTACTATCCAAAAGTGTGCATCATCGTAGAGATAATACGATGCAAATCTCCCCTGCCAGAGATGACCACTTCTTTTGTATTTTTTGTTGAAGTAGATGGAGTAAAAAGAGTTTAGAAATTTTATGGCTGACGAGATATTTGGCTGTGAGATTTCTAGCACGATATGATAGTGGTTTGTCATCAGGCAATAGGTATGAATAGTAATGTTGTACGTTTTTTTCATCTCTGATAATAGATCTAAAAAATAGTCATAATCTTCAGACTCTAAAAACACATCTCTTCTCTCAACCCCACGATTGATAATATGATAGAAGCCTAGCTCTGAAATCCTCTCTTTTCTAGCCATCGCACATCCCCATTTGTTTTGGAAATTGTAATGAGTTATAAATTAATATTTCTCAATATTTGTTTCTCTTTAATAATACAATGAAACCTATCCTCTTTGATTTTTGACGTCAAAGGAATAGCCAAAAAAGTGTTCCAACTGTCAAAGTTTTTTATCTCTTTCACTTTTTATCCCTTTTTTGCGAGATCAAACTACTGTTTCGGTTGGAAATTGTAGCATATTTAAAATTAATACCTATCTAAGTTTTATTACCATATTGGGGTCTCATATTGGGGTCTGACCCGTATATTACGACTAAACCTACTGTCCGGATGTCGACCGATACGGGTGTCCGAATACTCCGTCATACGCAGTTACAGCCACAAACTCATTTATGTGTAATTGTTTCATTAGTAATACTCATTATCTTCAAACTTCTGCACCACCTTGAATGTGCAGCTAAAACAACTCCGCATACTTACTGCTTCACTATCTTCTCCCAAAAATATTTCTCTTTCACTCAACTCAAACCCTTTTTTCAAAAAAATCTCTTATTTTTCCTTTTGTGATTTTTTCTTTTGGCTCTAGATAATCTATATTATCATCTTCTATGTCATCTATATATAGCAAAGCTGTCACAAAAAGCTTATATGTCACACCCTCTACGATAGTTTCACTCGCCTTAAAAATATCTCTAAGTCCCAACTTCTCTTTTGCCAAAAAATACAAATCATAATAATCTCTATACTTTGCTCGCAAAAATAGTACATTGACTTTCATAGCAGCTATTTGTTCAAGTGTTGCCAAATGAAATTTATCATTATCACTTGGTCTTAAAAAGTCCCATTTTGAATTGAAAAAAGTCACTTTTACCCCGTCTAAAAGTAAATCTATCTGATTATCTGATTTGTTGAGTATCTCTTTTTGTGAAAACTTTTTTATATATTCTAAAATCTCACTAAAATCCATACTTTCTTCATAAGTAAAAAAATCCAAATCTTCACTTTTTCGATGACAAAGGTGTAGTGTCAATGCACTTCCACCGACCAAAACATATTTATCTAAAAAACTACAGCTCTCCACCATCTCAAGTAAAAGAGCTTTCGTCTTAGGAAGCAAGCAATTTAAGTTTTTCAAATCTTGCATTTTTCACCTCCTTAAAATACTCACTTTCTACATCCATACCAAAGAAAACCCTTGCAAGCATAAGATTCATTTTCATAAAACTTCTATCGCTTTTTAACTTCTCTTCCCATATTCGTTTTACTTCCCTTTTACCAAAAAGCTCTAAGCAAAGCTTGATATCATCAAAGTCTGCATATTTGAGTAGATACTCTATAAGAAGTTTTTCGCCACACTCTTCATAACTCATATCTTTGCTATAACTCCAAAAAATACCTTTGTCTCTTAGTTTATTGAACAGTCTAACTTTTTGTCTGTATATCTTATATATTTTGGAAATAGCCACATTTGAAAGCTTTAGAAATGTAGCAATTTGGCTTTGAGTATATCCATCCCTGATAGCTTTTGAAATGGCAATATCTTTTTGAAACTCCTCAAAATAAGAATCTAGTTGTTTTAGCTCTTTTTTTATCACAACCTCTTCTCTTATCTCCAGTTTTGCACTATAAAGCTCATCTATTTTTTTAAGTTCTTTATCATCAAGCTCTTTATCAAAATTGATATTTTTCACTAATTCAACATTCAACATTGAAAATTTAACATTGTTTGAACTCATCGTCCATCTATACTCACCGATTTTTTTAGTAATACCTGCTTTGATAGGATTGTATTCGATATATCGCACCAATGTTGAGAGATAGCTAGCATCATATACAAACCAAGACTTAAATCGCCCTTGCCAAAGTGGTCCCACTCTTTTGTATTTGTGATTGAAATATATGCTATATCTTGAATTGATTTTTTGCATCATGATTGAAAGATTTTCGTTAAATATTTTTATAAGCAGATGGTAGTGATTGCTCATAAGCGCGTATGAGGAAACCTCAAAACCATACTCTATACTAGCTTCTTCTACTATCTCTAAAAACTTCAAAAAGTCAGTATCATCAAGATAAATATTGCCTTTAGCTACACCACGATTGATAACATGATAGTATCCATTTTTTTCTATTCTTGTGAGTCTTGCCATCTTTAACTTCTTTTTTTGTCAATCATAACATATTTTTAGTTAAAAGTAAATCTCTGACCCCGTTATTTCAAAACATTGAGGTAGAAATTCATCTTTCCTGCATACTCTGGCTTGAATTTTCCTACTTTTAGCTCTATCGCTACCAAAGCATTTAGTTTTCTATGAAAAAATAGTAAATCTATGTAATATTCATTTTCGCCAAGAGTAAGTTTGTACTGACTATCTATAAAACTAAATCCATAGCCGAGTTCTAAAAGAAACTTTTTGATATTTTCTACAAGCTTATTTTCCACTTGTCGCTCATGTGCATTTTTTGCTACTTCCATAAATTCTAAATTATATTCGCTTTTAATAATATCTTGTGCGAGTTCGGATATTTCTAATGGTAAGGCAACTTCAAAGTTATTTGATTTAGTTTCTATCTTGTCTCTCTCAAATAAATTTGTTTTGATATGGTGCATCAAAACATTTCTATTCCACCTATTTTCAATAGTGTTTTTGATGTAGTACTCTTTTTGTGTATCGTCTTTACATTTTGTAAATATGACAATATTTGAACCCCAAGGCAATTCTCCAACAAGCTGTTGGAGAATTCGATTATCTTTGTATGAGTTGTAAAACTGTCTCATATACCATAAGTTTTGAGATGAATAACCACTTTTTTCACCAAACTCATCTATCAAGTCTTTTGACATTTGCTCTACTACAGATTTTCCCCAGCCCAAGGCTTCTTGTTTATCGACGATAGACTTACCTATTTCAAAGTAAAGCTCTATCATCAGTCTATTAGCTGAAAGTATAGCTTTTGATTTAGCACTATAGATTTTTTGTTTTATCTCTTTTATAAAGCTATTAAATTCACTTGTCTTGATTTGCATCTTTATCCTTGTACTATTTCATTGACATTTTCAATATTATTAGGTAAAATTTCCTTATTAACTCGCTGCTCATCATCTTGATGAGTGTAGCCTCCCCTCGCAAGAGGGGTTAAATCATAAAACTCCACAAATGACTTTTCTAACTTTTCAAACACATTTTTATCAAGATTTCCTGTTTTGTAAGCCAATCTTTTAGCATCGATAGTTTTTACTTGAGTGAGTATTGCACTATTTTGTTTGTCTTTAAATTCTACAATACAATGAAACTTATCATCTTTGATTTTTGATGTTAGGGGTAAAGCCATAAAAGTATTTTTATTTATTTTTCTAAAAATTATGACAGGTCTTAAAAAGTTTTCACCTTTTCCATACACTTCATATCCAATATTTTGTCCGATGGATACAAACCAAATTTCACCTTGTCGGAAGTGAATTCTATTTTTATTTGTATGAATATCTTTTTTTAAGTTATTCCAATTATCAAAAACTTCGTTTTCCTGAAAAGCTTTACTTTCCTGAAAATTTGTCATCTCTTCCATTATTTCCCTTCATTCCTCTCACTATTCTTCTCGATACTCACAAATCTTTTCTCTATATATTTTTCACTAAAACAACTCTGCATACTGCTTTACTATTTTTTTCCTATAATTCTTGTGCTTTGCACTCTTTGAGAAAATTATACATTCATAATTCAAAATTCGAAGTAAAATCTTTCATTCAACATTCAACATTTTTGAACGCGCCTGTTTTCCTCGTTACCATCGTCTCCGATGGTAATGCATACACCAGCAATTGCGTTTTGGAATTTTTCTAAAGGGATTACATTCGCACAAAATCTACTTTTAACACTGGCAAGATTTTTAAACGCGCCTGTTTG
>JAABPY010000177.1 GCA_011391735.1 Sulfuricurvum sp.
TTGCACTGTTGTGGACGCATACGAATAATACTTTTAACATGGAATGCCCTTTTATGTTTTACTGACAACACTATAGCAAAATTTATTTTAATATATCAATATATCTTGATATATTATTACAGTTTTGCTACAATACGACTAACGGAGGTGATTATGGAAATCTTTTTAGAGACAGTATCCGCACTCAACGACGAAACACGAATCAAATTATTGGCATTTTAAGAACGCCACTCTATCGATTCCGAAGCGAAGCCTTGGCTGAAATCCGATGTCTTGGGATTGAACTCCCTCCACTTATTAAATTATCACAAACAGGAGAGTGTAAATTATGAAAAATGTCCTTATTCTCTGCACCGGAAACAGCTGCCGATCCATTATGGGTGAAGCCCTTATCAACGCTAAAATGGGAGATTGTGTATTTGCCCAAAGTTCTGGCGTTAGAGCGAGCGGAAAAGTAAATCCGAACGCCCAATCACTATTAGAAGAGAAAGGGTATTGGAGAGAAGAATACCACTCCAAAGTAATCGATACGGTCATCGACACACCGTTCGATCTCATCGTCACCGTGTGCGATCATGCGCATGAAACGTGCCCGATGTTCCCCAAAGCGGTCAAAACTATCCACGTCGCATTCGAAGATCCAAGCGGTAAAGCGGTCCAAGAGTACGCAAAGACCCTTGATCTGATCGAAGCAACCTTATTGCCGATCATCAAATCCGAGTTGTGTGACTGATTATGTGGCAGGAGAGCGTCAATATCTTCGTCTATGAGTGGCTTCAACTGCCGCGAGAGGAGAAGCTCTCCGACGCGCTGAACTTTTTCATCTACGACACAGTCAAAATCCTCTTTTTACTCATCATCATTATTTTTGCAGTGACGTTGCTTCGCTCCTATTTTTCAACCGAGAAAGTACGAGAATATCTGAGTCGTAAACATGAGTATACGGGCAATGTCCTCGCCGCACTGTTCGGAATTATCACCCCTTTTTGTTCGTGTTCGGCGATACCGCTGTTTTTGGGATTCCTCCAAGCACGTATTCCGCTGGGGGTGACGTTTAGCTTTCTCATTTCCGCTCCGCTGAATAACGAAATCGCCATTGCGATGCTCTTTGGGATATTCGGCTGGAAAGTGACGGCTCTTTATATCGGATTTGGTTTACTGGTGGCGATTGTGGGGGGTATCATTATCGGAAGACTGGGCTTAGAGAAAGAGATTTTGATCGAAGTCAAACCGATAGAGGGTGAGATTAAGGCAGAAGCTCAGGTTATCCCTTTTACAACACGACTGCGTGATGCGCAAGAGTACACGCTCGATATTTTTCGCAAGATTTGGCTCTATGTCCTCCTCGGTGTGGGTGTGGGAGCTTTTATTCACGGTTATGTTCCCACTGAGTTTATCACCTCTATCGCTGGGGCGGATAATCCGTTTGCTGTACCGCTCGCGACACTGTTGGGGATTCCGATGTACTCCAACGCTGCGGGGGTAATGCCGCTTATCGAAGTGCTCACCTCAAAAGGGATGCTTTTAGGGACGGCTCTCTCGTTTATGATGGCAATTACAGCACTCTCATTACCTGAGGCGATGATACTAAAACGGGTGATGAGCCTCAAACTCATCGCTATCTTTTTTTGTACGGTGACACTCGGTATAATCGGTGTCGGGTACTTGTTTAATGCAATTTTATAGGAGTTAATATGAAGATAGATATTACCAATCAAACGGGTGGAGTGAAAGCCTTTCTCAGCGGTTTTAGTACCGAAGAACTTGGAGCAAAGATCGAAGCGTGTCAAAGCGGCAATTGTGACTGCGCATGTGATCCTGAACTCATGCAAAAGATCGAGGGAATTGAGTTGACTACGGTAGAAGGCGGCTCAATGCTAAGTATTACTGGTGATGTGGATGCAGATACACTTGCACCTATGATGAAAGAATGCCTATTGAGAGAAAAACAATGAAAATCGAAATACTCGGAACAGGATGTAGCAAATGTAAAGCCCTCGAAGAGGCAACGAAACAAGCGGTAGCGCAAAGCGGACAATTTGCTCAAATTGAAAAAGTCGAAGACATCATGAAAATCATGGAATACAATGTTATGAGCACCCCCGGACTTGTAATCGACGGGAAAGTCGTGAGTACTGGGAAACTTCTCTCCGTGGCTAAAATCGTCGAACTCATCAAAGCCTCGTAATGGAAGCCTTTTTTATCTCTCTGTTGGAAACGCACGGGTTGATCGTCTTTGCCGCCGCGTTTGGTATCGGAGCCCTCACCTCTCTCGCCCCCTGCTCTATCGTCTCGGTTCCATTGCTGATCGGAAGTGCGTTGGGGATGAGTTCTCATTTGAGCCCTAGAGAGCGGATACACTTTACCTATATCTTTGCCTCGCTGTTTGCATTGGGTGTTGCGGTGAGTTTTTCCATCCTCGCCTACATGGTGGCGAAGATGGGATACTTTTTCTCCATTGCTCCGTTGGAAGCGTATATCGCTGGGGGGATTGCCGCTATTTCTATCGGGCTCTATTCACTGGGAATTTTGCCAGAAGTGATCGATAAAAGCCGCTGGATGAGCCGTCTCATAACCTTGCGCTATGTGGGGGCATTTTTAATCGGAATGCTCTTTGGTCTCGTATCGACGCCTTGTGCTTCAGCTCCGTTGGTGGCAATTATCACCGTCGCCGCCAACGCACCTGAGTGGTATGCCTATGCCCTTGTCCTGATCTTTGCCCTCGGACACTCTTTGCTTCTCCTCGCCGCTGGAGTTTCAATCGGGTTTGCCCAAGGTGTCGCCAGCAGTGGTAAAATAGCCTTTATCACAGGATGGATGACCAAACTCTTCTCCCTTCTCCTCATCGGGATCGGAATTTACTTTTTTACCTTAGCCTATCAACAACTCTAAAAGGATACCCATGAAATTTTTTGCCCTACTCACAACACTATCTCTCTCACTACTCGCCGCTGAACTTCAGCCACATCCGTATTCCATTGTCAAAAAAGAGATCGGAAAAGGTCAAGTGGTGATGGTCGAAGCGGGTTCGACAATGTGTCAAGCGTGTAAAGAGATGGGGGAACTTCTCTACGCCGAGAAACAGATCGATCCGAAACGTAAAATCTTTTTTGTCAATGTCGGCGAAGAGCGTGATACGGCGCGTGCATTAAAAATCCAGATGATTCCGACACAGATCGTTTATGATGCACAAGGACGTGAGATCGACCGCCATATCGGCGGGTTTACGACCGAGGGATTAAAACGGTTTTTGGCGAAGCATAAAATCTAATGGAAGCTTGCGCTTATTCTACTATATTTGAAATACAGATATTCCGCTTTTTGAATTTTCTTGAGTATATCATCCATACAATGCTTCACACTGTTCCCATCCCCCCTCTACGGTTTCAAACCACTCCAAAAATTTTGTGACGTTTTCCCCTTTAAAAAGGGAACCGTGTTGCGGTGCAATGATTGAGACATCATACTTACGAACACAATGTACCCACGCACGGCAAAAACGGTTTCCTGCCATATAGCGTGCATGAAATCCTTCGAGATAGGGGCGGTGTTCGTTGAAATCATCCACATCTTTATTGAGGTTCTGAGGAGAAGCAATGGCGGCACCAATATCCCCTGAGAAGAGAATTTTGGATCGGCTATCATAGAGAGAAAAATTACCAGGGGAGTGGAGAAAATGGGCAGGGATAAACTGCAAAAAATCTTTGCCAAACTTAATTCGTGCTCCATGATCTTCCAATGCAATAATTCGTCCCATATCCATTAGCCCATAATGCCCCATAAATCTCACCCACAATTGGGACATCACCAACTGCGCTGATGAGGCGATACTCCATTGGCTAATCGAACCTGCCACATCAGGATCTTGGTGGGAGAAAAAGATGTATTTGAGTTTTGATGGGTCAATATAGCGTGATATGGCATCGTACAGCTCATCAAAAATCGCACCACATCCAGGATCAATGAGAATAGCACCCCCTTTTTGAATAATCAAGTATTGATTGACGCTAAGAGAATAGTCTTGATGTTCTTCATCTTCGAGAGCGAACATAATACATTTGTGGGCTCCATCATCATAGAGTATGGTCTCGTTTTTCATAATTGTAATCCTTTAAATTCACGTATAAGTACCAATTGGCGTTTTGCTACATAATCGATGAGAGCTTTTTTCCCTTGCGCATGGAGCTCGTAGAAAAAAACAACCTCAAATCGGTGATTAGCTTCGGTAATTCGGAATACTGTTGCAGCGGTATTGATAATGATGGGGCGCAATGACTCTGTGATAACCATATCCAAAATAACCTGATTATTAGCCGCAAATCCTGATGGGAGCAAAGAGAACTCTACTCTCATTCCTTGAATGGAAACATCCAAAATCTTCACATCACTCTCATACTTACGCCCTTCATATAGTATTGTAACTTGCAGTGTTCCATCGGGGACTACTCGTATTGTGTCACGACGGATAGGAGATGTTTCTGCTAAGGTATAGTGGCTAAATTGGACACTTTGGTCATCGAAATCAATCCGTTGTATCCCCTTGGCTTCAATACTCATAGGAAAAAGGTCGGAAGTAAGATAGAACGTATCGGATAATTGAATAGCTTTGAGTTGGATATAAGGAGTTTTAAGAGACACATTTTTTTCTTCCATTGTAACGATTAATCCATCGTTAGTAATCGTAAGCCCTTTGTAAAAATTATGTACCTTAACCTTTGCTCCATTGCGCATCGCCATTTCAAGCAATCCTCGAACTATTTTTTCATCTTTGCTAAGACGTTCACGCTCTACGGCATTGGGATCATAAAGTTTAAGTAATCCCAATTCAGTAACATCATTGAACGATAAAACAGAGTATCCCTCTTTTTCAGGAATAGATTGGAAGCTGAGGATAAAATGGTGTGGTACACCATCGATAGTTGCAATTTTAGTATTGAATAATTTACCTGTATGGCTTGAAATCTCATCAAACCAATCTATCTCGTTATGATTATACAAAAAACCGTTGTGAGCAAGGAGGAGTTGATCGAATGTTTTAAATTTATTTTTTAACTCTTCAACAGTAGTAACACCAAAAAAATCAAGACAGGGCTGATTTGCCATTACAACAGTATGGGCATGAAGCAAGAGCAATAAATTGTTTTGATAATTAAAAACAGTATGAAGATTCATATTAAATATTTTTTGATGACGTGCCCCATCCAAAACATTGACACATCGCATCAATGTTTCAAGTATCGTATCAAGTTTAAGTGGTTTTATCAAATAATCAAACACACCTAGCTCGATCGAACGGTGCAGAAGGGGAATCTCATCGTGTGCAGTGGCAATAATAATTTTTGTATCTGGTTCAATTTGCAGGATCAATTCCGCCATACGCATCCCATCCATTCGAGGCATAGCGACATCGGTAATAACAATTTGAGGACGATGTTCTTTAAATAATTTTAACCCCTCTTCGCCATCGGCAGCACTATAGAAGGTATCAAAAAGCTTTGTAAACATCATCCCCGCTTGTGCACTCAACCCCGCATTGTCCTCGACATACAAAAGAGAATAAGGATGAAGTAAACTGCGCAATCTTTTTAGTGCATTAACATCCATTTTCATTTTTCTTACAACCCATCTGGCTCTCAAAATCTTATCCCCTTATTATATGCTAAAATACCATTTACAAAGCTTCACGTTTAGACGATAACCTAGCGTGAATACTCAGGGGAAGACTTATGTTTATTTACGACAGCCACCAAAAAACCAAACGAAAATTCAAGCCTCTCATTGAAGGAAAAGTCTCTCTTTACGTCTGCGGACCGACCGTGTACGATGATGCCCATCTGGGACACGCCAAAAGTGCCCTTGTCTTCGATCTTCTTACACGGGTATTAGAGGCGCAAGGGTATGATGTGACGTTTGCCCGTAATATCACCGATATTGACGATAAAATAATTAATAAAGCTCTCTCTAGTGGTCAAAGCGTCGAAGAAATTGCTCAAACCTATACCGACTCGTATCATCGGGATATGGACGCTTTGGGTATTCGTCGCCCCACCCTCGAACCCAAAGCAACCCAATCCATAGAAGCTATGACGGAAATGATCCAAAAACTCCTCGATAAAAAACATGCCTATACAATCAGGAATGGGGACATCTATTTCGATACGGTAAGTGATAAAGGGTACCTTAGTCTCTCCCATCGACACAGTTTAGAGAACATCAGCCGTGTCGAAAAGGTAAGTGAGAAACATAACGATGCCGACTTCGCCCTATGGAAAGCGGTACATGATGAGGGTATTGCCTTTGATTCCCCCTTTGGACGCGGTCGCCCTGGGTGGCATTTGGAGTGTTCGGCGATGATTGAGAAACATTTGGCGACACAAGGAGCCCCCTACGCTATTGATATTCACGGTGGAGGGGCGGATCTTCTCTTCCCCCACCATGAAAACGAAGCAGCACAAACACGCTGTTCGATGAATCATGAGCTAGCTGCGTATTGGATGCACAACGGATTTGTAACGGTTGGGGGTGAAAAAATGTCGAAGAGCCTAGGCAATAGCTTCTTTCTCAAAGATGCCCTCAAAGCCTACGATGGTGAAGTGTTACGTTTTTATCTCCTTAGTACCCATTATCGTGGAGATTTTAACTTCAACGAAGAGGATCTGATCGCCTCAAAAAAACGGCTTGATCGTCTCTATCGTCTTAAAAAGCGTCTTTTTGATCTCTCTGCCCCCATTATAGAGACAGAGTTTACGAAAAATCTCCTCGATGTTTTGGAGGATGATCTTAATGTTTCCAAAGCGTATGCTCTCATGGATGAACTCATAGCCTCTGCCAATGAAGCCCTCGATGCGAATCCCAAAGACAAAGTTTATCGCCAAGCTCTCCTCTCCTCTCTCTCCACGATAGAAACGGTTTTGGGATTCGGTGCAAAAAATCCGTATCACTATTTTCAATTTGGGGTGAATGAGGCAACAAAAATAAAAATTGATAACCTTATCACCCAACGTAGTGAGGCAAAAAAAGCCAAAGATTTTGCCTCCTCCGATGCACTTCGGGATGAACTTACCACCATCGGAGTTGCCATTATGGATACCGCCACAGGAACATTTTGGGAGATGAAGAATTGAAAAATGCCTTTCGTCGCTATTGGCCCTATATTCGTGATTTCAAGCGTCGCTATTTTTGGGTCTTAATCGGGATACTCCTCACCGTCTCCGCTACCTCGGGGACAGCTTACATCATGAAACCGATGATTGATACGATGTTTATCGAAAAAAACGCATCCATGTTGCTTTGGGTACCGTTGGGGCTTATCGCTATTTATATCGTCAAATCAACAGGGCGTTATATCCAGTCGGTCAATACCTATTACATCGGGTTGCACATCATTAGCCAACTGCGTGCCGTGCTACTTCGCAAAATGCTCTTTATGGATATGCGTATTATCTACTCCAACAGCAGCGGTGAGATGATTTCTCGTATTAGTAATGACATTGGGAGAGTTCAATATTTCGTCTCCAATATGCTCCCTGAATTTATCCGTGAAACGCTAACGGTTATCGCTCTCGTAGGGTATGTTATCTATCTCAATCCCCTCCTTGCCTTTTATGCCTTTATCGTCCTCCCCCTTTTGGTTCTCCCCCTAATTCACATCACGAGGCGGCTTAAAAAACTCTCCAAAACCTCCCAAGAGAAAAATGCCGATATTATGAGCCGTTTGACAGAGGTGTTTAACAATACCGAAATCATTAAACTCAATGCCACCGAAAATTATGAGTTAGAACGCTTTGAAAAAGAGAACTGGCATTTTTTCGCCATCAATATGAAAGCCGTCTACACCAATGAACTGGTCTCCCCCCTCTTAGAAATTATTGCTTCAGTTGGTTTGGCATTGGTCATTTATATGGGAGGCAAAGAGGTGATAGCCTCCCAAATGACTCCGGGGGAATTTTTCTCCTTTTTCACCGCTGTTGGTCTTGCCTTTCAACCTGCACGGGGAGTAGGGATCATTTATGCGAAAATGCAAGATGCCCTTGCGGCAAGTGAACGGGTTTTTGCAATGTTGGATATGGAAAATGTGGTTCACGATGGGAATATCCCCCTAGAAGAACCCATTCACTCCATCCATTTTGACAATATCTCTCTCAACTACGGCGACAAAGTAGCCCTTAGAGATATTAATCTAAAGATCAAAGAACATCAAACGATTGCTCTCGTAGGGGACAGTGGAGGCGGTAAAAGTAGCCTCATTAATGCCGTCGTCCGTTTTTATGATACCTCAAAAGGGAGTATTTTTATCAACGCTCACCCCATTACAGAACTAACCCAACACTCTCTACGTGACCATATCGCCGTTGTCTCCCAACGGGTCTATATCTTCCAAGATACCCTGGCGGCAAATGTCGCTTACGGACATGAGATTGATGAGCAACGGGTACTTGAAGCCCTCAGAAGTGCCGATGCCCTAGAGTTCGCCCAATCACTAGACGAGGGGATCTACACCAAAATGGAAGAGTCAGGCTCCAATCTCTCAGGGGGGCAGCGACAACGTATCGCCATCGCACGTGCCATCTACAAAAAAGCCTCCGTTTTGATCTTGGATGAAGCAACAAGTGCCCTCGACAACGAAACCGAACGGCGTATCCAAAATGCCCTCAAAGAGTACACCAAAGACAAAATAACCATTATTATCGCCCACCGACTCAGTACCATTGAGCATGCCGATACGATTTTGGTCTTCAAACAAGGGAGTATCGTTGCACGGGGATCCCATCACTCCCTTTTGGAAAATTCAACCGAATATCAACGTCTTAGCCGAACCTTAGGAGAAGAAAAATAATGGGCGTTCCACTGCACTCACAGTTGCGTAAAAAAATAAAAAACGGTTCCGATGCCCTTTTGCACTTTTTGTTTCCGACTCACGTTTCTCATGATCGCATACCAACTGAGGGGATAAAACGGATACTCGTCATACGAATCAACTACCGTATTGGCAATATCCTCTTCACTACCCCCCTCTTGCGTGCACTCGAACAACGTTTTCTTGATGCCAAAATAGACGTTCTCATCGGTGCTTCCTATCCAGCCCCCCTACTCAAAGGGTTTAGCTGTGTTGAGAATGTTTTTGATTTCCCCCGTAAACTTCTTAAAAATCCCCGAAATGCTTACCTCTACATCCAAAAACTTCGTGCTACCCCCTACGATTTGATCGTTAATCTCAACACAGGTTCCGCCAGCGACAGAGGGGCAACCTTTTTGGCACGAGGAACCTATAAGCTTGGATTTAATTCTCAAGACAACTGGCTCCCCCTTACTCACGTCGTTGATGCCCCTAGTGGAAATGTTCACGAAGCGCTCAAACCCCTCACCCTCATGCAAGCGTTTGGAAACAAACCCACCGATTTTCCTCAGTATATGGACATAGCCTTGAGCCAAAAGGAGCACGAAGAGGGGAGAAAAGAGCTCCAAAAACGGTTGGTTGATCAGGGGTATCATTGGGAAGATAACGTCAAAATTATCGGAATGTTTCGGGATGCACGGTTTGAGAAAAAAATTGATAATGATTGGTGGAAAGAGTGGTATCTCCAAATGAAACAGCTCAACCCCACTGCTGTATTTGTTGATATTCTTTCTCCCGATGTCCCCGAAAAACTCTCCCAAGAGCTCTATTTCCTCTCTGAATCGAATTTACGAAAATTGGGGGCGATACTTTCTCAAATGGAGATGTTCGTGTGTGGGGATACAGGTCCTATGCACCTTGCTAGTGCTTCTATGGTTCCTACCGTTGCACTCTTCAAAGCCACAACTGCAGAACTGTACGGGACGTTGGGAAAAAAAGACCTCTCACTTAGCATTGGTTCCCATTCACCGCAGGAAATTGCGACGATGGTTTCTGACCATTATCAAAATCTCCTTTAAGGGGCATTATCAAAACTAAATTGGGTACCAAACAACCTTATAATCCCTAATTAACCATAGTTGCGGTAAAATTGGGGGATTTTTTATTCAAGGTGTTTACAAATATGATAGATGTCGTTCAAATCCAAAAAATTTTACCCCACCGTTTCCCATTTCTCCTTGTTGATCGTGTTACGAACATCGTTCCCAATGAGTTGCTCGTCGGATACAAAAACGTCACCATCGGTGAACAAATATTTGAGGGACATTTCCCTGGGCACCCTATTTATCCAGGGGTTATGATCCTCGAGGGGATGGCACAAGCGGGTGGTATCCTCGCCTTTCAAAGTATGGATATGACCGAAGAAGAAGCTGCACAAAAAGTAGTCTATTTTATGAGTATCGACGGTGCCAAATTCCGGGCCCCTGTCCGTCCAGGAGATCGTTTGGAATACCGTATGAATGTGGTAAAACATAAAGGGTCTATTTGGGTACTAGAGGGGAAAGCATACGTCGATGACACCCTCGTTGCTCAAGCCGAACTCAAAGCTATGATCGTTGATAAGTAAACGAGAGAATATGAACAACATATCCCCATTAGCGTACATTGAAGAGGGTGCCGTGATCGGCTCTGATGTCGAAATCGGTCCGTTTTGTTTCATTTCCAGTCGTGCTAAGATTGGAAAAGGGACGAAGATCGCAGCAAGTGTCTGTATTTATGGCAATACCACGATTGGTGAATACAACGATATTTTTTCCCATGCTGTATTAGGTTCTATTCCACAAGATTTAAAATACGCAGGGGAAGAGGTAGAACTCATCATCGGAAACCATAACAAGATTCGTGAATTCACCCTCTTTAATCCAGGAACTGTTGGTGGTGGAAGTAAAACCATTGTGGGAGATCATAACTTATTTATGGGATACGTCCATTTGGGGCACGATGTCATTATTGGAAATCACTGTATCCTTGCCAATGCCGCAACGCTAGCAGGGCATGTTGAGATGGGCAATTACGCCGTTATTGGTGGAATGACCCCCATCCATCAGTTTGTAAAAATTGGTGATTATGCAATGGTAGCAGGAGCCTCTGCTCTCTCCCAAGATGTCCCCCCGTATTGTCTCGTAGAAGGGAATCGTGCTATTTTACGAGGTCTAAACCTCAATGGTTTACGTCGCCATTTGCAACGCCCTGATATTGATGCGCTACGTACTGCCTATCGGGAACTTTTCGAGTCAGGGAAACCGCTTCAAGAGAGTGCATCTGAACTCCTAGCAACCGCTTCAAGCACATACGTCCAAAATATGTGTATATTTATTATTAACACCAAACGGGGTATTCCGTTCGAAAGGTCTCAATCATGATACACCGCCACTGCAGCTTTTGTAACGCACAAGAGAGTGATAGCAATCCGCTCATCGCAGGTAATAACGTTTATATTTGTAAAAATTGTGTTTTCTCCGCCTATAAAATTATGTTTGGTGAACATACGGATGACCTTTTGGCACCACGCCAACACGTTGATACACAACTTTTGACCCCAAAAGAGCTCAATGCCTTTTTGAGCCAATATATCATTGGTCAAGACCGTGCCCGCAAACTCTTGTCGGTTGCTGTCTATAATCACTACAAACGTATCTTCAAGCACACCCTTGTTGATGATGACACCGAAATTGCTAAATCCAATGTTCTCCTTATTGGACCCACAGGAAGCGGTAAAACATTGATGGCACAAAGCATTGCCCGTGTTTTGAATGTCCCTATTGCCATTGCTGATGCAACGAGTCTTACGGAAGCTGGATACGTGGGGGAAGATGTCGAGAATATCCTCACCAAACTTCTCCAAGCTGCCGATGGGGATATTGTACGGGCGCAACAAGGGATTGTTTTTATTGATGAGATTGATAAAATTTCCCGTATGTCGGAGAATCGCTCCATCACTCGTGACGTATCAGGAGAAGGGGTACAGCAAGCTCTTCTTAAAATCATCGAGGGTGCTGTTGTTAATATCCCACCTAAAGGGGGACGCAAACATCCCAATCAAGATTTTATCCAAATCGACACCTCAGGAATTCTCTTCATCTGCGGTGGAGCGTTTGATG
>JAABPY010000178.1 GCA_011391735.1 Sulfuricurvum sp.
TGGGTGGATGATCGGCTTAATGATTTTCGGTAATCGTATCCTTGAGACGGGATTTCGCTCAATCAACTCATCAAAAAACGCTTCATCAAATATCCCTTTGACCACACTAATATACGTTCGGATGGATTTACCCCCAACATCATCAATATCAAGGAGCCAAAGTTTAATATCGGAGGTTTTTATTTCAGTAATGGGGGTATCTTTGAAAAAAGGGAGTAAACGCAGTTCAATAATGCGTTGATATTTCTCAAAAGTTGAGGGTTTTAAGTCATTTTTCTTAAATTTTAAGAAAAGGTTTGCGTAGTGGTCAAAGGTCATCGTAATAATCCCACATTTCAGACTCGATATTCGCATTAAGTGGAATGATTTCCCCTGTCATTAAATCACGCTCAATCATTTGATTGTGAGTATAGGCGTAATGGTGAGGATTAACCGTCTCTATATCCATTTCATCATGGTAATAGTTCCATAGCTCAAAATCGCTCATTTTGATAGGTTGAGGGGTGAAATTATAAAGCTCTCCGTTACGATAAAGAAGATGAACACCATCAATGTAAGCATCAATAGTTTTATCAGGAGGTGGGGGTGTTTTCCACGTAGAGGGGACGGGTTGAATTTTTACGGATGAAATAGAAACTTTTTCTTTTGGTGTTCCAATTTGTCGCAATACAGCATCACTTCCAAGCGATTTGACGGTAGTTACTCCATTGTCATATTCAAGAACACGACCAGACTCTTCAATCATTAAAATATAATCTTCATTTCTATTCCATTCGCAAAGCATAGGATGCCGAACTTTATAATCCGTCAAATGAAACCAATCAGGTTCAACGGCGAAAAGCTTTTGATAAACCCATTGGGGAATCGTTGAGTGAGAGGTGGTAATACGTCGGATTTTATGCTTCACGTACCACGCTTGGAGATAATCAAG
This sequence comes from Sulfuricurvum sp., assembly GCA_011391735.1. Classification (GTDB taxonomy): domain Bacteria; phylum Campylobacterota; class Campylobacteria; order Campylobacterales; family Sulfurimonadaceae; genus Sulfuricurvum. The sequence goes on from JAABPY010000178.1 coordinate 932, forward strand.
TTCCTCACCGCTTTTAATATTCATAAAGGATTTAGTAGCGTATTTCATAATGTAGCCAACGGGGTTGTTTATCGCCGTTTGGAAGCCTACCGTATCACCCTCTTTACACTCTTTGTCTATTTCGTGATTACGGGGTGCAGGAAAATAGCGTTTAAAGTCATTTTTGAAGTTATCGAAGTAATCAGGAGAGACCCAAAGAAGAACATGAAAATGGGGGACACCGTCTTTATGCGGTTCCGCAGCTTTAAGGTAAATGAACTCTTGATTGTCTTTCTTAAGCTTTTTAAAGGAGTACGATTTCGCAAAATTAAGCCATTGAAAAGAGAGAACGTTATAGCAATCTTTGACGGTAAATTTCTTACCCTCTTTTATTTTTTGACGAAGAAAACCGTAGGTATCATTATTGGGAATATGTCGAAAATATTCCTCTTTTTCTAAATCTGTTTTTTTGTGCCATCGTGTGAAATCCCCTTTTATAAAGTCCCGAAAGAAGCCATCGATGGTGATTGTTAAGAAAGTTGGTTTAAGGTCGTAGGACATCGCCAAAGAGTGCATAGTGTTGATTTTGTTAGAGAGTTGAGCGTAATACCGCTCTGAGATGTTCGCAGAGAAAGAAACATCGAGGAGGCTTTTCACTTGACCCGTGGAGGTGTGAAAATGGTTATTTGAAAGATACGATTTTTGACCGTCGATTTTATCACGGCAGTATTTCAAATCTTCGGGGGTAAGTCCGTAAGTGTTTTTCATGGCTATCACTCCAATTTTAAATTAGTTAAAGGGTTGAATTAACGGTAAACTCATAATCAATCAAAGCCCGAAGAATTGCCGTTTTTAAAAACTGTTCACGAGGAACCTCAATCAAATGACAAAAGCGATCAATACGATCAATCATAAGCGTGGATAGGTTGATAGGAATATCAACGTATTGAAGCTCTTCATCGGTAGAATCATATTCTTGAGAACAAGGTTTCGACATTGGAATCTCCTAAAATTTCGATGGATACGTTAAACGTTTCATCCGTATTGGAATCACTCTTTTGAGTGAAAATGTCTCTTAAAATGGGGATACTCTCTAAAAATGGACTTCCTGAAGTATTGTTTATGATGGAGCTTTTCGAGATACCTGCAAGTAAAACGATGTCACCTTTTTTGACTGAGAATTTATTCGTGATTGAGTTTTCCGACGTGGTGGGAAGTTCGCCCGAAGTAATCACCCCACCAACGGTAAGGGTGAAATTAAGATAGACAATATCCCCAACTATGGTAGGAGTTGCGAGGATTTTAAAACCGATATCTTTGTATTTGTACTTTTTTGATTGGTTCGTGCTTCCTGTGGTGTTGCTGACCACATAGTTTTCATCAAGAAAAGGGATTGAAACAACTTTTTTAAAATCCAATTGTTCGGCATCAGAAATTAAATAAGAGGTAGATTGATTAACCTTTGTTGCTCCAGTGTCTTGAAGAAATTTTAAAGAACCCTTGAACGTGTTGACGGTTGAACCCGTAATCAATGCACCTGCACGAGTAAGAACATCAAAATCAAAATTTAGATTAGGATTGATACCGATTTCACGAAGTTTATTCAAATTAGTATCAAAGATAGTGATTTTAAGGGTAACTTGATCTTTTTTGACATCAATAGTTTTTATCTCTAAAATGAGCTTTTTTATGAGTTTTTTATTGAGTTTATTTTCTTTGAAAGTGATTGTTTTTGAAACAGTTGAAAATGAGTAAGGAATTCCCGAAAACTCCAAGAGAGGCTTTACGTCGTCAAACTGTAAAAAATCGAGTTTATGGGAAACGAAAGAGATTTTATAATCCATTTCAGGGGTTAAACTTGAAGTTTGAAACGTTTGAGGAGATTGGAGAGATTGCGACTGATTGGATGGCATCAATGGGGGTGGAGGTTGAAGAATTCCCGACGGGAAACCCGTTGAGGTTAAATTGGATTGTCCGTTTGTGGCATCCGAAGCAGTTACAAGAAAAATCCCATCTTTCTCACGAATAAAAAGATTATTAGCTTCAAGAGTAGAACGAAAAAAAGGCATATAAGTGGATTTTGAATAATCCGAAGGGAAATCAACCATCATAGTTTTGGGAACATCAGAAGAAAAAATAAGATTGACTTTATCTTTCTTTTGAACGATAAACGCTAAATCAGAAAGGCTGATTGATTGGGCGAAGAGTGAAACACTAATTACTAGTGGAAGAATTAGACGTAACATTTAGAACCTCCTTTAAAAATTTATCATTACGAGAGAATGAATAAATAAAAACACCATCGCCTACAACAGTCGTTTCAATAGATTGAAGATTGTATTTAGACTTATAATTATTTAACTGTGGTAAAGAAAAAGATTGACCTAAACACGAACAATCAAAACCAATACAGACAACCGAAAAAGCAACAGTACGATCAATGACAGCACTAGAAACATTTTGCAATTTCCCTTGAGAAGTATTAGAGTCAGAGGATGAACCATCACCGAGGAAAGAGCCAACAACATTGAAGAAAATAGCAACAATGACAAAAAGAACCAACGCTATAGCGATGAATTTATAAATTACTTTTTTACTTTGAGTGTTTGCCCCCGAACCGTAAAGAGCATAAACTTTTTGGTCAAATTTAACTTTAATAGTGTCCGTATGAGAGCTTTTATAGAGTTGATATTTAATGAACTGATGATAGGTAAATACACCGCTACGAATACGCAGTGAAGAAGGGACAGCACGATAAAAGAACTCACCGAAAGTTAAGTATTTACGATAGATCAAAGAGAGGTTTTGGGTGATTAAGATGATGTCTTGATGGAGGTGTCTATGGTATGAAAGCCACCATACGTAAACATCATTTTTAGTATCAAAGAAGTTATGCGCCTCATCGATGACGAAAAGACTATTCGAGAGTTTAAGCTCGTCAGCACGTTGCATTAAAAGTGAGTCCGAAACTTTAGAGAGATAAAGATCACGAAGTTCAGTAAGAGAGATTAGGAGAGCGTCCATATCAAGAGAATAAGCTACTTGTTGTTTAGGTTGTGAAGGGGTTGGTTCTGTTTCGTCATCTTCCTCAATTTCAATCTCTTTTTTTGGAATTTTTGACAATTCATTAGCTTTTTTTAGAATACTAAAAACGGTTTTTTTTATCTCAATTTTTGGCTCAATATCAATGGTTAAATCTTCATTAAATGCCTCAAAATGAAACTCATTGATATTGGTAAAAAAACGGGAATACTTACCGAAACTTTTAGATTTTTCATCGAGAAAGCAGTTGTACACATGATCGACAGCACGATAAGTTTTTCCAGAGCCCGGGACTCCAGTATAATATTCAAGCATAGAGGGAACCTTTAAAAGAGAGAGGTAATTTCATCATATTAAGCCGCCGTCACAAGAGCAATGATTTCGCCGAAACGAACTACGAAGAACTCATAAAGTTTAAGGATTAAACGGTAAAGAACGACCATTAATCGAAAAGTGAGAGCCGAAGCGATGAAAGGGAAAGCCGAAGAAATACCTTGAGCAATTCCCGACGCATTAATGAGCATCATCGCCCCTTGAATCATAGGAGAAGTGGCACCACCCGAACCACCGGGAGATTGAATCATTGTAATCATTGAAGAGATTAAATTATAAACCGTAGTAATCACAGAAATCATATAGTAAAAGAACGAAAAAGCGAGGGCGACAAATGAAAGAATCAATGCAACGAGGATAACTAAAAACGCTTTACGAGAGGTGAAGCGAAGCATATCAAAAATAGTTCTACTATTTGAAGCACCTATAAACTTACCAAAAAAAGAGAAAAAACGGATAAAACCTGCAACGATCATTTCAAATAATGCGACCATTTAAAAACCTCCTAAAAAAATACTAATAGCTAGACCAGTGCCAGCAATAGACGTGACGGCAGAAAAAAGTGGAGAATATTGTGAAGTAAAATTCATTACAGGGGGACAGAAATCTACATTTCGACCGTGAAAATTAAACGCCATAGAGTCACCACAAGAACCTTCAGGAAATACAGGAGGTTCCCATTTACCTTCAAGCATGGCTTTTGTATCATCAAAAGTTGTTTTTGCATTATTCAATTGAGTATTAATATTCGTAAACATTAAATCAACACTATCAACCATATTTTGAATAGGTGTAGAGTCATAAAGTTTAAAATCCACAAAATCAGAAAAAGAAAAATTTGGCATTTTGGCATTAATCAAATCAGAAGGATTTCCGCCTCCAGTAGTTGGGCAAGTTTCGCCCGAGGTTGAAGAAGGTTGGGGAAGTGGAGCGGTAGTTTTACCATTTGGAGTGATGTAATTAGTAATACCCGTAGGATCAACGTTTTTAATGGTACCTTCAGGAAATTTAGTTTCAATAGAACCATCAGGTTTAGATGTTGTCGTTGTACCATCAGATTTAGTTATTGTAGTAGTGCCATTAGATTTAGTTATTGTAGTTCCATCAGGAAAAGATGTTTGAGTAGTACCTTCAGGAGTGGTTATAGTTGTTGAATTTGTTGTTGTTGTAGTACCATCGGAATGAGATGTTGATGTACTACCATCAGGATAAACGGTGGTTGTAGTTCCATAAGGTTGATTAGTAATAGAAGAACCATCAGGTTTAGATGTTGTCGTTGTCCCATCAGGTTTAATTGTTGTTGTTGTACCATCTAAATTAACAGTTGATGTAGTGCCATTTGGACTAGTGGTTACAGAAGTGCCGTTTGGATTAATTGTCGTTGTACCACCATCAAAATTTGAGACGGTAATAGTACCATCAGCATTAGAAGGGGTTTGAGGTATAGTTGTATTAATTTGACCCGTAGGCGTTGAATATTGAACTGAACCATTAGGCATAATAATTTTAGTAGAGCCATCAGGATAAGTAGTTTTAACACTACCATCTAACAAAGCTGAAGAAGTCGAAGAAGTAGAAGTTGAAGTGCCATTAAAAGAAGTGGTTGTTGTACTACCATTTGGATTAACAACCAAAGTATCACCATTAGGTAAATTAGTAGTGGTAACGCTACCATTAGGATTGATGGTCGAGACACTACCATCAGAATTCATATAAGATATACCCGTAGAAGTAGGAACGTCATCAGCAAATTTGAAAGATGGTTTAGTCAAAGTAAGTGGTACAGTAGTGGAAATTTGACCCGTCGGAGAAGCGTATTGAATAGTTCCATCAGAAAAAGAGGTTTTAATTGTACCATCAAGAAAAGTAGTTTGAGACGTTCCATCATATTTAAAAGTAGTGGTCGAAGGTGTGGTTGTTGTCGTACCATTAGAAAGTAAAGTTTGAGTGCTACCGTCTGAATTAACAGTATAGGTAGAACCATCAGAAAGACGTGAAACCGTACTACCATCAGGATTTAATGTACTTGAGGTATTGGTTTGTGCATCAGGAATGGTGACAGGCGATGTAGAAGTCATCGGAGCAGTAAAAGATATTGGATTAGATGGAATAGTATTTGAAGATGAATTTGAGGCATAATTTGAAACAGTAAAAGAACGAGATATTGTATTCGACTCACCCGTAGAAGCAAGATTGGTAACAGTCAAATCACCCCTTTGAGTAGCACTATTGACACGAACCGTCTGCAAGGAAGAAGAACCGTCAGGGTAATTTGTTACAGTTCGATAAGCGTCAATTGGATCAGAACCACTATAGTAAGAAGTTTTGGTTGTAGACGTGGGAACATTAGCAATAATAGAGGGCTGAACGTGATCGGAAATAACATTTGAAAAATCAAAAGTTTCTCTAACAGGAACATAAGATGAACCAATATTAGGAATTATTGAGGAAAGTTGAGGAGATACTTCGGCTTGAATAAAAGTATTTGCACGATTGACAACCGAATAATCAATTACAGGGTCACCCGATGTTTTAGTAGGGATATAATAATCATTTAAAACAGAGTAACCAGAGTCAACGCCAATCTGAGGCGCACGAATTGGGGAAGTGCCACCCGAAACAGTTGGAACGGGAGATGGAGTTATAGGAACAGTAGGGGGCGAACTTACAGTGGGGGTAGAAGGTGTAACAGTTGGAGTAGAAGGTTTAGAAAGTTTTGGTAAGCCTACATAAGTGTCAGGCATATTACTAGAAACAGATGGTTTAAAAAAACTTCCACTAGGTTGAGTATATTTATTTAAAGCGTTAATCCATTCAACATTAGTGAGCTTTTTCATAGCTGAAGAACCAAAAAGTTTAGAAAGCATAGGAATCAAACCAGCGGCTAAAGAAGCAACAGAACCAACCGCTTCAGCAGGTGTAGCACACTTTGTAATAGCTTTAATATCACCCCCTAAAATAATCCCCGAACCTCCAAAGAATGAAGCACCGTAAGACGTTCCGCCAACTTGTTCGGTTCCAGTTGAGATAAAAGTACCACCTGCTTTAGAACAGCCAGCAGGGTCTTTATCATAATCAGAAAGTACAGGTGGCTTACAAACACCATTTTCGTCACAAACCATACCAACAGGGATAGTTTTTGAAGATTTAAAACAAGTTAATATAGGAATAGTACCACCAAAATAAGCCTGAGGATGTGTCCAATAACAATAATCCCCCGGAGAAACAGTACAATTGGCACCATACGGAGTAGTAACAGATTCGCTAGGTGGTCCAGGCCAAAAACCAGACCAAGCTTGGACAGGATTATAATGATAAACACCGCTACCACAATCTAATAATTCAGAAAATAATAAACTAGGAACCGACAAAACAACCAAAAAAAGCGATAATTTAGTTTTCATAATCAAGCCCTAAACAACGTTAAAACAGCAAAGAATGAAGCCATCATAAAGCCCCAATAAACACCGATTGAGAAAAAATAGTTAAACACTTGATCGGAGGAAACAGCGAGAACTTCCATTATTTACCCTTTGCGATGTTTTGGATTGAAGAGATGAGAGCAAATGCGAAAATGAAACCGATTAGGAGACCACATAGAGCCATCAAATAGTTAAAATCAGATACTTTGACACCAAGAGCGTTGTAAGAGGTCATTGTGGTGTTTTGGTCAGGAATGGAAACAAGGTGAGAAACTTCTCGAATGCGTTTCATATCCGTTCCCGTAGTAGAAGACAAATTGGCAACGTCAAGAAGAGAAGTTATGGGGCGAAGATTTAAAATATTGGTGGAGTCCGTAGAATTTAATCCAATGGATTGAATATCGCCAGCGGTATAATAATTTACAAAAAAAAGGGCATATCGCTCCTCAGTATCAGTAAAAGTATAAGTGTCATACGTACCCGAAGCGTGAGAAAGGGCGAATAATGAAAACAATGAGATGATGATTTTTTTCATAATTAGACCTTTAGAAGCTGAATAGCTTTCATCGTTGACCAAATGACAGCAAAAGCAGAAAGGGCAGAACCGAAGAGTAAAGAGACGTTTGAGAGATCGATTGTAGGAAGTGGCATTGATTAACCTTTAATAAGAGAAATGGATTTTTTGATAGCCCACATGGACGCTAATACAAGAAGAACCGCACCTGCTACAATTGAAAAATCGGAGTAATCAATATCAGGAACATTTAAAAAAACGTGATTGTTAAACTGATCGGCTGAGGGAAGACCAAAACCCATAATAAATTCCCTTAAAGAGTGGGGCGTCCCCCGATTGACTTATACGCGGATAAGTCCAAGAGCTTTTTTGATAGCCCACATTGCACCAAGAGCAACAATAACAGCACCTGCAACGGTTGTGAAGTCAGCTGTTGAAAGATCAGGAGCCGTTAAAGCAGCAGAAGCGTTTGAAGCCATAACAGCCGCACCAGTAACAACAACACCAATTTTGGTGTAGAATGATTTAACTTTTTGCATTGGAAATCCTTTAGGATTAAAATATGGTTATGGACTTACGTGAGAGGACTCCATCAAAGGGGACACAATGACCGCCAACAACATTAATTAACCTTTTGAACTGTTCTAGCTTGAAGAACTGATTCAACGGATTTAAGAAATGCCGTGCCGTGGTCGAAACTATCAACCATATAGACATCACCGCCTTGATATTTACGGGGGAGATCACCGCTGATGTAGAAAGGGGTTTTCAAAACACGCAATTTACGAATGGCTTCGGAAACTTGTTTTACTTCTTCTTCATTTTCGCAGATGACTTTAAATTCAATTGTCGTTTCAACTTCTTGAACCCCTACACGCTCATCCATACGCTCAACAACATTACGAGAGCGGAATTTTACGGAAGCGTTATAGGCACGTCCCTCCATTGTTCCTGAGCCACCGGGCTTGATAGAACCTACTTCGATAATTTCGTACATGGTTCGAAAACCTTGGCTAATAACTTGACTCATGGTATCACTCCTGATTAGGCAAAATTTTTTTCTATCTTTTCCATTTTTTAACGTCCCCGGAGTGATAGCAAGGGGGACGGATTGGACTTACATACTACCTCAAGCAGTCAACGCCAATAAAGTTATGCGAAAATATACATAGGAGATTTAGCAACAACATTTCCAAACCAAGTGAAATGACTTGATTTATAATCCCGAAAAGAGCCATTAACAATCCAAAGCTGACGACGAGAAAAATCAATCATTGTTTTGAAAGTTGAGAATTTTTTAAACATCAAACGACCAAGAAAATCAGAAACATTTTTAACGATTTCGTTATAATATTTGTACGTATCGTCAACAACTGTAAAAAGTTGTGGGTGTAGGAGTGATAGACCTGCGTATTCTGCTTTAGTCGATCTACCGAGAGGTAAGGTTTGGCGGTTATTTTGTTTCATGGCTATCACTCCAATTTGTAAATGTTACATTTTTTAACTATTAAATTGTAACATTTACAATATTAAAAAAGACTGAATATTATGGTAATAATTGTAATATTTACACTAAACATCTTATTTTATGAAAGATTTACAATGACAAAAGAAGAACTAGCCATAGAAATGGGAATTTCATTAAAAACATTATACAACTGGGAAAAAGAAAAACCTGGATTAGTAAAGCTCATAAATCTAGGTTTGACCGTTAACGATCAAATCGAAGAAGCGGAACGGCACTTAGAAAAACTCAAGGCAATTCGTGAGAGTGCTACAAATAGTAATAAATTTAAGTTGAAGTAAGGAAGATGGAATTTGTCATAAAATATATGTTAATGATGATTGGAATAATTGCAGTCATCCTACTTTATTCAATGGCACGTAATGAAGAAGTAAAGGGATTTAATTTTAAAAAAATACCCAATAAAAGATATTCTCCAAAAAATGGCAATAAAAAACCACTCTTTAAGATAATTGGATTTATTGGCGTTGCATTTCTCGCAATTCTTATATTACCAAAATTATGGACATCTAATCCGATCATTGGCAAATGGCAGAGTGAAACAACAATACCTTTTATGGGAAAAATAGTTAATGAAATTGAATTTACTGAAAATAAAGAATATGGGAGGGGAATAGTGAGTAATGTTGATTATGAAATAGATGGAAATAAAATTATTGTAACTGATAAGTCAGGAATAGGTATCGTTTATGAAATGATAGACAAAGATACCATGAGAAATAATATGCTTGGAATGCAAACGATTTACAGAAGAATTCAATGAAAAACTTTAAACCTGTAAGTAATTGGATTTTTGCAGTTCCTATCATTGTCTTATTCTCTTCAATCATTATTCAGGATAAATTCTTTAAATCAGAAGAACCAATTCAAAAAAATCAAGTCATCAATGTAGAAAATCCAATGAATCCACATATTATTAAAGTAGGGAATGTATATAAAATTTACAACGTTGAAAAAACTGAAAGAATTCAATACGTAACAGATTTCATATCAAGAGATTGCAAAGGAAAAGAAGTTTGTGAAATTGATAAAGCTTTCAACTATGTAACGTACATACCCTATAAAACATCTACAAAAGACAGAACACCGCACGAAGTATTAGATGAAAAGGGGGGAGATTGTGACGAAAAATCCTTTTTATTTGCATCCATACTTATTGAACGAAAACACAAATGTGTAATGGTTTACACAAAAGATCATCATGCTTTTGTAGCCGTATACGTCAAAGATAGAGCAAATTTATATCCCCATACCGCAAGCTTAGCAATAAATGGAAAATATTATTTTTATGCAGAAACAACAGATAAAAATGCTCGAATAGGATCGTTTAATGGAGTGAAGAAAGAATCGATTTTAGGAGTATATGATGTTAATGAGGAGAAAGAGATACCATTAGAAAGAATAGCTTTAAATATAAATTGAAATGATAGCACGGGGATGATGAGTCCCCGTTTTTGACTAATGAAGAGAGGGTGCGAACACCATCAGGATTAGAAACACTATCAAGATAAAGTGATACAAATTGAACATACTCCTTTCAAAGAGCTACCCACTCCACCCGACCTGCCAAAAATTTGGCAAAAAAAAAGGGCAACAGCTCGAAAGCTATCACCCGCTCTTCTATCCGTTCATCAGGCGGAAGGAGTAAGTCAAATTGTACACATTGAAATGATAGCAGAAAATTAGTTAAAAATTACCCTTTCGTAAAATGTCGGTAAAGTTTTGATAAGTTGACAAGGGCGCACGCGCCAACCCCGCTCCTACGTCGCGGGTTCCCCCAAACAGGCGCGTGGGATGAGGGAAAAGGAGTATTTTGTCAAAGAGACTTTATAGAAATTAGGAGAAAGTATCACGGAAATGAACTGAAGTATTTGAGATTTTTTATTTTAGCAGTAATTTAAAAAAATGAGCTGTTGACGCTATGCGATTCCACGCTTGGAGCGTGGGAAAATATTGTTTTGAACCCTTACGGGACAATATTTTTTTTATTGAAAAACGCCCGAAAACGCCTAAAAATTGGGATTCGAGTTGGTAGGATTTTTTCGAATCTCTCCTCGTCCGCCACAACCCCCTAAATTACGGACTTTCAAAGCCTTTTAACTTCAAACTAAAAATCTCTTACCTACCCCGAATTACTTATAAATGTCAATCGTTATTCTTATACAGTTTTAAATTCAAG
>JAABPY010000179.1 GCA_011391735.1 Sulfuricurvum sp.
ATCAGCGTGGACAATTCCCCCTTTGAGAAGATTAATCCCATCGTACTCTTCGAGTTCGTAGGCATTAAAATGTTCCCATCCAATATCCAAAAACTCCATTGCACCCTTAGAAAATCTCCCTTGATGTTCCAAATTATGGATAGTGAGGAGGGAGCCTGTATGGGCAAAATGGGGATCAAACGCATAGTGGGTATTAAGCATTATGGGTAGTGCGGCGGTGTGCCAATCGTTGGCATGGATAACATCGGGATGAAAATGGAGTTTTTTTGACAATTGCATCACAGCACGGGAGAAAAAGATAAAACGGATGTCATTATCACTGTACCCAAATCCCCCCTCTTCATACAACCCTGCACGACCGAAGAATGCCTCATGATCAATAAAATAGATGGGGACATCACTATTGGGAAGTTTCCCTTCATAGACACTACACCACATTTCGCCCAAAGTTCCCATCGGGACACCCAAAGACCCTTCCATTGGGGTAAGGAGATATTTCTCACGATCGACCCCATAATAGCGAGGCATAACAACACGGACATCATGCCCCAATGCCCGTAATGCTTTTGGCAATGCCCCTACGACATCGGCAAGTCCCCCTGTTTTGGCAAAAGGGACGACTTCGGAAGCGGCGATTAAAATGTTGAGTTTGTTCATACTGTTTCTCCCATTAAAAGGCTATCGTAAAGAGTAGCATAGAGTTTTGCACTCTGATTCCACGAAAAATCGCACTGCATATTGTGATTGGAAAGCGATTCAAAAAGCTTTTTATCACTGTAAAGCTCCATCGATTTTCGTATTGCTAAAAACAAGGAGCGAGAGGTTGGGGTAAAAAAGACCACTCCATACCCCTCATCGCTTTGTGAATCATAATTTTCAAACCGCTTGACACTATCCACTAATCCCCCAACACGATGAACAATAGGGATGGCTCCGTAAGCAAAGGCTATCATTTGGTTGAGCCCACACGGTTCGAATAAGGAGGGCATGAGGAGAAAATCAGCAGCCCCATAGAGTCGATGGGCAAATGGTTCATCATATCCTAAGGTAAAATGAATATTAATGTACTGTTCACTCAAGCTTTTCAATGCTCTATAATAGTGTTCCTCCCCCTCCCCTAAAATAGCGATAGTACACTCCATAGTTGCCATTTTCGGAAGTGTTTCGATCAGTAAATCCATCCCTTTTTGGCTTACAAAACGACCAATAAAGACAAAAAGAGGCTTTGTTACCCCTTTGAGCCCTAATTGTTTGAGAAGATCACTTTTGGAAGGTTTTTTCCCTTTGACATTCGTATAAGGAGAAATAAGGGCACCATCCAAGAGAGGGGAAAAGTGTTCTGGATCGATACCATTGAGAATTCCCATCAGCTTATGGCGATAACATTGCAAAAATCCCTCTAATCCACACCCCTCTTCAGGGGTTAAAATCTCTTTGGCGTAAGTGGGGCTTACCGTTGTGATACGATTGGAGTAAGCAATCCCCCCTTTCATAAAATTAACTTTACCATAAAACTCAAGAGCCTCATGGGTAAAATAACTCTCTGAAATTCCTAACTCTTGTAAAACCGTCGGTTCAAAGAGCCCTTGATAGGCGAGGTTATGGATGGTATAGAGAGTTTTGGTGGTGATGTCATGATCCTCATGCACCAATAAGGCAACAAGAGCGCATTGCCAATCATTAAGATGGACGATATCGTAATCATTCCCTTTTAATAATGCCCTAATCGCATACGAAAAGAGTCCAAACCGACGTGCATTATCCTCATAATCGTCCGTAGCGGTACCGTACAAAAACTCCCGCTCACACAATAGAGGCGAATAGACAAAACGGTAATCAATCCCCTCATAGCTACATCCGTACATTTCAATAGGATACTGCGTTTCTCCCATTGTGATACGAAACGATTGTGCTAGGGGGAGAATACCATAACGCTCTTTATCGATTGAACAGTACAAAGGCATTATCACCTCAATTTCATAATCATTTTGTAACGCCCGTGGCAAACTGTGCGCTACATCCGCCAGCCCCCCTGTTTTGGCAAAGGGATAAACTTCACTGGATGCAAATAAAATTTTAGACATGGGTTTCTCCTCGTAAACGTTGCGCAGCTACTTCTGGTGCTACAGGATTAATCATCATTTGAGTAGTTGCCTCAAATCCACCATAACGATAAAGGCGAGGGAGTATCCGAATCATAAAGTGATGCGCTTCACACCCAAGAGCATTATCCCCCAACGAGGGAGTCGATACCGATAGATTGAAAGGGAATTTCCCCAACTCTCTTTGCAATTTTTCGATCACTCGACCAAGGAGTAAAGCCAAATCATCGATATCATTATCCTTTAGTGTATCGATTTGCCCTACACACTCTTTTGAGGTAATCATCACCTCAAAGGGGTAACTGCTAGCGTAGGGGCAAAAGGCACTAAATACACCACTACGCTCTACCATCCGTACACCTGCCTCCTCTTCATCCCGTACCATTGATTCCATTAAGGGGTGA
>JAABPY010000180.1 GCA_011391735.1 Sulfuricurvum sp.
TTTAGGAATTATCGGTAGACCTATGAGCTGCGTATGAGAATGTTCCATCGTTGAACCTGCATCAAATCCCTCATTTTTAAAGAGAGAGATAAAAACGATTCGGTTATCACGACGTAAATCTCCTACGCGTGCGCGTAATGTTTTGAGCCACATCACCCTCTCTTCGTGACTCCAATCCCCCATTGAGATACTATGACGGGGGGTATCAATAATCACTTCATGCGCACCAAATCCCTCCCAATGCTCAAAACTTCCCTCGTGATGGATGTGAGTTGCTTCGATAGCGACTGCTTTATAAAGATTGGGGACAACACGTGTATGCCACCCTTGTTGATTAGCAAAGGTATTGAATTTTCGCATCGCAAAAATCTCTTTGGGGGTCATCGACTCATTCCCCTCACAAAAAGGGCATATACTCTTCTCCTCTAATAGCGGCGTATCCATTCGCATAAAATCGGGACGATGAAGCCGCTCTGGGGCAATAATAACATGCGTATCATTCAAACGATCGTAACGAATTTCAGACATCGGTGATCTCCAAAACCCCGTGAAGTTCGAGTGCCATCGACAATTCAAAAACAAAAGCGATACTGACTCCTTGGATACTCAAATCAAACCCCGATTCACTTTGAGAGAGGGTTTGAAGTTTAAAATAGTAAACGGTACACGGATGATCGAAACGGATCATGATTTTTTTCCGTAGAATACTATCAATAATCTCAAGTGAGCCTATGGACTCAATACTTTGGGACTCTTCCAAACGCTTCCCATTGATCGATAAAGAATCATAATCCGAAAAATGGAAATTATGTTCTAAGACGTAAGTAAAATCACCATCGGCTTCACTGCTAATATGGAGTGAAAATTCCACCCCATCGGAGTTAAACATAAACCTTTTTTCCAAATGAGTCGTAAACTTTTCAGGGAGATAAATTCCCCCCTCTCGCATAAAGGTAATCGTCCCCTCCTCTTCTAAACAGTCAAAGGGTTGATTGGCAAAATCGCCGTATTCAGGGAACGTACAATGGCGGAAAGTTTCACCGTTAAAACGATCATCACTAATATGGTCAATAAACGAATTTTTTAAATGCCAATCATAGATCAAAGCCTCTTTAAGCGACGCATCAACTGTTGCTGAGAGGTGATGAATGGTATCGATCCCCTCTTCTAGGGGGATATTCATCTGCTCTTGAGGAGGAGCGAATAACTTTTGATGGTACGCCTCTTTGCGCCGTGTGAGGGTATTTTGGTAGTTAAAACACTTATCTCTCACATCCAACTCGACAAGCTGTCCTCCGCACGCACTGTCAAAACGCCATATCAGTTCGGGGGTTACCGCCTTGATCTTCACATATCCATCTAACTCATTATTATCGGTTGCCATAGCACTCTTTGACCCATAACGGAGATTTTCACACTCGATGAGGTAACGATAGGCATTATCCCGCAAGTTGGGGAGATAAAGCCCTCCAAAAACTCCATGCCATAAAGGATCATTGGTTTGAAGTTTATAGAGAGGAGTTTGAAAATCCCCCTCACTGGCATGAAAAGCACGAGAGAGTTCAATCATCCGCTTATGGAGTCGATTGCTCTCGGGGTACTTAACGAAAAAGTTTTTCCAAATCCCCCCTTTAAGAAACTTCACCCCATACGCATTATACTCCTCTACTCCCATATCATTTTTAAGGGTTTCCAAACGAAGAGCATCGTCTGCGCGCAAACTCCACTCCCCCATTTCGTAATAAGAGACATCAGGGAGATAGGCAATCCCACGGGGACGATTGGCATTGAAATACTCCCCATAATGACGTGTAACAATCGATTTATCGGCTAATACCGCTTGAACAAATTTTTCCAGCCATTTTTTCTCATACACCCACGCATGCGTCCCTGGCCACATCCCGAATTTTTCTGCATCATCGAAAATAATCGCTGCCGAATTTTCCTCTCGGCTAAACGACTTAATTGCCTTAATAGCACTCTCAACCAAAAGAAAAGGGAGGGCATAACGAAGCTTTTGGCTAATAGGGAAAAGCCCCATGGCAATCCCCCCCTCTTCACTCATATAATAGCCATCCAACACCTCATGATCGAACCCCGCACACTGAAAGTGGTAATCATCCATCACGGTATAACGGATCCCCGCTTTGTGTAAATCAGGGATAAGTGCCGACTCCCATACCCGTTCCGTAAGCCAAAGCCCTTGGGGAGTTTGATCGAAATTTTTCTTTATAGAGGTATTTAAATGTTGAATTTGTCCGACACGATCTTGGGAGGGGATAACACTCAAAATAGGTTCATAATACCCTGCGCTAAAAAACTCTATCGCCCCACTCTTCGCCAGTGCCACGATTTTTTCATACAGCAATGGGCGTAGCTTCTCGATTTGCTCCATTAACCAGCCACTGCAATGGACAGAAAAACGAAACGATGGATAACGGCTCATCACCTCAAAAAAAGGTTCATAACAACTCGTAATCGCAAGTTCAATAACCCATTCGAAATTATCGACGGGTTGGTGCATATGGATACCAAACAACAAGGACGTTTTCATCTGCTCTCCTTAAATAAACCAGTTGGGTGGAAATATTGCATCAAAATCAACCACAAGGGAACCATTTCCTGGTAAGGATTGAATATTCTTAAGCTCTTGATGCACTTCAAATCGAAGATGAATAGGGGTATGATTCTTGAAATGGTCTCGTGAAAGGGAAAATTCCAAACGATTTCCTACAATGACAGGGACGATGGAGAGCCGTTCTTGCGTCTCTTCAATCATCACAATAATCAAAGGGGATTGCAAAAAGGTGAAATCCCCCTCAAATGCCACGTACAACATCCCATCATCGAAGCCATAATAAAGGGTTTCAACCACTCCACGTGTTTTGTCCATCGTCGAGAACATTAACCTCTCATCACTCCACCCTGCCCCAACCCAACTGAAAAAAGAATCCCCACGCATACCAATTTTGGGAGAGATTTGGGCATGAGGTTTCGTCCAAAAAGGTTTGGATACTTCTGTAGTTTGTATTGGATCAAAAAGGGCGGAGGGGATATCCATGGCTAACAAACGGTAAATTTCAATCAGATGTTCTCGAAACAGCACATCAAACTCTGTTGCAAAATCGGTACTGTGATCCTTCCCATACCACCAAAACCAATCGCTACACTCAGAGGCTAGGAAATGGTAAGTTATTTCATCTTCTACCGCTTTACTTATCGCCCCCTTATAATTTAGTACGTCACGCTTTGTATTAAAAATCAGCTCCCATGCCCGATTTTTTTCACTCTCTCCTACCCATGTATCAAACGTCCCATGTATCCAACTTCCAGCAACGAGATGTTCTAACGCAGTACTATTGTTTTTGTTAGCAACTTCATCCATGGTTACCGTCGTACACCAAGGCGTTGCCTTAAGCTCTTCGTACAACGTGGTAAAAAAATCCAATCCATTATTAGGGTAAAACTCCCACGCATTCTCCCCATCCACAATGACAAAAACGGTTGGATTATTCTCGTTGATCGCTATATGTTTGAGTTCGTTACTAAAATCACGGCTTGCGTCGGCACCACTAATATGACGATATTCAAACCCAATTAAATCACTTAAGTGATGATCTCGAAAACCAATCGTTACCCCATCAAAATGATACGGTTTGTAACGCAATGAGGGCTCATACGTGTTGAGTGATTTGTACAAAATCGCTTCATCGGTGGCAATCCATTGTATCGAGTGTTCCTTATAAATGGCAACACTCTTCTCATCGACTCCCCCCTCAGCAGGCCAAAAACCGTTAGGTTTGCGTCCAAACGTCTTCTCATACAGCGCAATCGAACGGCGTACATGCTCTTGCGCATCGTCATAGAGAGGTTGCGCCCCTGTAGGTAACGGGGTCGCTTCATTAGCACGTTTACCATTTTCCATATCCAGAAGTAGCGGAAGTATCGGGTGAAAATAAGGGGTCGTTGAGACAGAGATAATCCCCTTCTCCTGTAACTCTTTGTAAAAAGGGAGAATCTCTTGGACAAATAGGGTTAATGTCTCAAGCAGTACCATTTTATCCTCTTGGGTATACTTCTTCTTTTTGGCAAACAATGCTTTGATAATGAGGTTGGTGGTGCGCAAATAGTGTCCGCACCACGCAAGGAGAAAAACTACTTCCAAATCAATAAGCTCTTGCTGGGTAAAAGAGGTTTGATAGTACAAGGAGGCATACCGTTCCATTGGACGAACCATCGTCTCATACTGTGTTGAAGTACAAATCTTAATAAGCCACTCTTTTTGAGAATCACCTAAACTTGAAGGGGGTTGCGCCCAAAGGGAGAGAAAATAGTCGTATTTTAACGGCTCACGATAAAGTTGCAACTGTTCAATGAGTGAAGCACTAAGATTAAAGGTCGCCTTAAGTCCACCATGCTGACTTAGTAACCACGGCATCTCGTAATAATCTTTGATCGCATGTAAAAAGACCCACGGCATTCGCATCATCCCATCACCCCCTCGGTAATCAGGTTGGTGCATATGCCAAAAAAAGGAGAGGTTAAGGGATGAAGTTCCCATTACGATTTCGACCACGCCTCTATTTTGTCGATGTACTGTTGTGCATAGCTCTCTCCATCCACATCTTTATTTGCTTGAATGGTGAGGTTGAGATGGTCATTGTATTGATCGGGGAGCATTAGAATCCAATCGGTATCGTTAAACCAAATTTTCACCCCATCGAGTGTAGACGATTTTTTCCCCTTGGAGTCTTCGAGGAACTTACGCATCATCTTCCCTTTGAGTGCTTGAGAACATGGGATTTGATAGGTATGGTAGAAAAAGTGGGGCAAATCGGCAATAAGCTTGGAGAGCTTAACATTATGATTAACAATCATCTCCAAAATTTTCACCGTTGCGTACATAGAGTCTCGATGAGTTGCAAATTCGGTAAAGGCAAAATTACCCTCACCTGTCGCCACCAAATCATACTTTCGCATCTCTTCAGCTTTGAAGTTGGCGTATTGTCCCCGTTCAATCTCCAAGTGATCAAAGGTAACACTGTCTGCAGCCCATGTGGGTAAAAATACTCTTCGTTTTTCCCCTTTTTCCTTTGCTTCCATATTTAATAGGCTCATAACGACATGTAAGGCGGTTTGTTTACTCAAAAGCACCCCATCATCGCACATCATATCAAGGCGTTGACCATGAGGATAGATCATAAATCCGACATCCAAACTAAGGGCTTTAATAACAGCACTCATATCCCCATGGGAACGTTTCACTAATGTATTGATATTCGATAGGCGTTGCTCATCGGGATAAGCATTGAACATAATATTCTCCACCCCCAACTCGTTGAGTATCTCAGGGAAAATTTCGGATGCCATACCGTGCATCATATCCACCGCAATACGGCAATCAAGACATTTAAACCGATGCGATGCCAAAAGCTCCTTCATCCCATTTTTATAGCTTTGATACTCATTTTTATGATGGGAAGGGTAAATCTGACCGATACGGGAATAATCAACCCGTCGAAAGGTCTCTTTGAAAAACGCTTTTTCCACCTTTTTCGCCATATCGGTATTGATCCGAATCCCCTCGTGATTGTAGAATGTGATAACGGTACTCGTAGGATCATCAATCTTTTGGTGAAAATGGATACCTGCGGCATAACTTTCATGAAAAGAGAGACTGCATCGCATCACCGCCGAGGAGATAGCATTATAATCGACAACATCGACACCGCTTGAGAGTAATCCCCCTAAAAATGCTCGCTTGAGCATCCGTGAGCTTTTATCGTAACTTCGCGATACCACGACAGTAGAACCCACAGGAAGCTGTGCCCCGAACGATTCGGCAAGCTTAGTCGCCATCTCACAAGAGAGCTCCACATTCGATTTTCCGATTACCATTCCATCTTCAAAAATGGAATTTTTGTATCGACTCCCTAAAATAACACTACGGCTGACAATGGCGGCATCTTCGATCACTTTGTACGGCCAGATGGTGACATCTTTTTCCACTATGACTAGCTGCCCAATTTCACACCCCTCAGCCAAAATCATCCCCGATTTAGCGGTGACATTTTTCCCGATGGTGTTCTTACAACAAATAACACATCCATCAAGTTTGGAATTTTTCCCGATTACCACATCGTCCCAAATAATGGTGTTACTTATTTTGGATGAAGCACCGATCACGACATTATCGCCGATAACAACATTATTAAGTTTTGATCCTTTTTTAATCGTCACATTATTGCCGATGACAACAATACCCGTAATCTCAATGTTTTCATCAACAAGATTATCTTCTTCGCAAATGAGGACACCATCGGGATATTTAATCGCCTCTCCCCCTAGCTCAAATTTGATTTTTCCTGCGAGAATATCTTCATAAACATCACGGTAGCTCTCTGGATTACCGACATCACGCCAATACCCTTGGGCATAGCCTGCCATTAGCTTAATCCCCTGACGCATCAACAAAGGGAAGAGATCTTTGGCAAAATCGAAATTCTCATTTTTAGGGATATAATTGAGAATTTCAGGCTCGATTATATAGATGCCTGTATTGATCGTGTCACTAAATACTTCCCCCCAGCTTGGCTTTTCAAGGAATTTCTCAATCTCCCCCTCTTCGTTGGCAATAACAACCCCAAATTCTAAAGGGTTTTCAACAGAGGTGAGGGTAATGGTGAGTTTAGAGTTCTTACTAGCATGGTAATCAAAAATCTTTTGGAAATCAAAATCAGTCACCAAATCACCACTGATAATAATGAAGTTCTCATCGCCGATAAGTTCTTGGGCTTTTTTGACCGCCCCTGCTGTTCCGTAATCGTCATCGGGGACAACGTAGCTGATATGAATCCCCCAATCACTACCATCTTTAAAATACTCTTTAATCACATCGGGCTTGAAATAGAGTAAGACAATAAATTCTTTGATCCCCAAATTGCGTAAACTAACGATGGTGTGCTCCATCATAGGACGATTCATAATAGGCAACATAGGCTTAGGAATAGAGTTTGTAAGGGGTTGTATCCGTGTTCCGAATCCCCCCGCCATAACGACTGCTTTCATTGTGCTCCTTTGTGAAAAAAGTATTTTAGGTTAATGGTTAGAGTATACCACACGTTTTTAACAAATCATACGATTATTAAAAAACGTCAGCCATTGTAATGAGTTTCTGTTTCGATTTGATTACCCATCGTCACTAAACTCCTTTTGTATTGCCTTAAACGCTTCGATATTCGCCAATACAAGATCCACAAGATGAGGATCGAACTGTTTTTCCCGTTGCTCTTTTAGATAATCAAGAACCTCATCTAATGTCCATGCAGGCTTATAGACCCTCTTAGTTCCAAGGGCATCAAACACATCAGCAATGGCGGTAATACGTCCGAAAATATGAATCTCTTCTCCACGAATCCCTCTTGGGTACCCTGTCCCATCCCACTTCTCGTGATGTTCGTAAGCGACGATAGCGGCGGCTTGAAGAAGAGGTCGTGGGGAGTTTTTGAAAAAAGACCAACCAATATGGGCATGACCTTTCATCACCTCATACTCCTCACTCTCCAATTTACCTGGTTTATTTAAAATAGCATCGGGGATACCAATTTTCCCTATATCGTGCATCGGAGCCACTGCCCATAAAGAGTCGGCTTCTTGGTCACTTAGCCCGTATGCCTTACCCAATATTCGTGCGTATTCGGCAACACGTCGAACATGATAGGCGGTCTCTTTGGAACGACTCTCCCCGACATACCCAAGGGTCATTAATAACTCTTTTTGGTCGGCTACAATCTCATTTTTGAGTTCCACGATTTCGGTGATATTCGTGCGAAGACTGATGTATTCGATAATCTCCCCCTTACTATCAAAAATGGGACTGACAATCGTATCAACATAGTAACTGCTTCCATCTTTTTTACGATTTTTGAGTATTCCACTCCAGACCTGCTTGGATTGAATAACACTCCACATCTCTTCATAGAGTGCTGTAGAAACATCTTCATGGCGGATAATCTTATGGGATTCCCCCAGTAGCTCTTCACGGGTGTAACCACTTATCTCACAAAATTTATCATTAGCGTAAGTGATGCGCCCAAGGAGATCAGTTTTGGTGACAAAACTGTTAATATCAACAATATCACGATATTGTTTTAAGAGCTCCTTATTTTCTGAAAGTTCTTCTGCAAGATGTTTTTGTGCCGTACGAAGCTTAAGCTGTGTCGCCACTCGTGCCAAGAGTTCACGTCGCAAAAAAGGTTTAGAGATATAATCAACAGCACCCGCTTCAAATGCTGCAATAAGAGACTCTTCATCATTTTTGGCGGTCAAAAAGATAATAGGAATATCGGCGTATTGGGGGTTACTTTGCAATTTTTTGCACGTTTGTAACCCATCCATAATGGGCATCATCATATCCAAAAGAATGAGGTCAATAGGATTTTTTTCGACCCTCTCAATCGCTTGTTCCCCATTCATCGCATACAAAATTCGGCACTCAACCGACTCTTTGAGAACATTGGAAACGACTTGAATATTTCGTGGCTCATCATCCACTACCAATATGATTGGTGCACCTAACATCATCATCTCTCAATCCCCCATTTTTTTCGATACGACACGTACCCTTTTAATAAATTCTCAACACTCACAATATCAAAACTTTCACACCCATTTTTGAGCTTCACTGCGTATTCAACGATCTCATTTATCCCGTACGTATTTCCAATTGTTTCCAGTTCATCGGCAAACGTATACGCTTCATCGATGTCCCCTGATTCTAAGGCATTGAGAGCATTTACCTCCAATGTTTTTAACGTATCATTAAGCTCACTATAACGAGAAGGTTCAATCCCATCAGAGACATTGGTATTCTCCTCTTCTTTGATACTAGGGGCAATAACACTATAGGGGAGATACTGCTGTAACACACTTAAGAGATGGTGACGATTGACGGGTTTTTCTAAGAGACCATCAAAGGTTGTAAAAATACGCTCATGGTCATGCTTCATCACCGATGC
>JAABPY010000181.1 GCA_011391735.1 Sulfuricurvum sp.
TCCTCAAAAAATAGCGTTAGTCACCTCGGCAACGGGGGCAGCATTGCAAGATATGCAGCGGGTTGCAACGCAACGATGGCCATTGGTCAAACTTATCGTGATTGATGTTCTTGTTCAAGGAAGCAGTGCAGCGGCGATGATTGCTGATGGTTTGCGCTATGCGGATACGTTGGGGTGTGATGTTGTCGTTACGGGGCGTGGTGGCGGAAGTGTTGAAGATCTGTGGGCGTTTAATGAAGAGTGTGTTGCCGATGCCATTTTTGCGATGAATACCCCTATCGTCTCTGCGGTGGGTCATGAGATTGATTGGGTCATTAGCGATTATGTCGCTGATTTGCGTGCTGCGACTCCCAGTGCCGCCATGCAGATGATTCTCCCTGATGGTAATGAGCTAATGCAGACGATTGACGAGATGCGTTATGGTGCTTTGAATACGATTTCTCAAAAAATTTTGCGACAACGTGAACAGCTGGTAATGATGCAAGAGGCATTTAAACGCCACGGTGTCGAACAGCGACTACATAACCAAAAAGAGCAGTTGCTAGAGTTAAAAGAGCGGTTTAATCGACAAATTATCATGAGTATGGAACGACATAGTCGTGAACTTGCCCCGTTGAGAGAGCGATTAACCCAAACTATCGAGAATACCATTCGTCAGAAAAAGAGTTTGGTCTCCCAAATGATGGGGGCGTACGAAGCACAACATCCCAAACATAAAAATAAGCGAGGTTTCGCCCAAATCAGCCATAATGGAAAAATTATTGATTTGGAAACGTTGGGTATTGGGGATAGGTATGAGGCGATGAGTGACAAAACGGTGGTGACATCAGAAGTCGTAACGATAATAAAACTGTAACCCTTTATTTAAGGGTTACAGGGGGAAAATAGATATGGGCTAAGGTTGACCCCTCGGCGGCAAATTTCTTGAAAAACTTATCCATGGGGTCTTCTTTGTTCCAAACAGGATCTTTGACTTTCGTAAGGGCTTCAACGCGCTTTTTGGCATCGAACTCTACTCCTAATGAATCAATAAGTTTCACCTCTTTGGCTTGCGCGGCGGTGAAGATGTGGGCATCGGCGTATTGGGAACTTTGATTGAGATCGAGTTTACGAGCACGGGCAACATCGGTAACAAACATGGTGTAGGTGCCCTTGATTACTTTGTTCAGTTCACTACGCTCTGCACTACTCCATGGACGATCAAATGTCCCTACTTGTTTGTACGTCCCTGCATTGACGACTTGCGTCTTGACCCCTACTTTTTCCATGAGCTCTGAAATGTCAGCTCCTTGCATGATGACTCCGATAGAGCCAACCATACTCCCCGGATTGGCGATAATCTCATTTCCCCAAATAGCGGAATAGTAGCCACCACTTGCCATAATCCCAGCTGCATACACAACAACGGGCTTGGCTTCTCGTAGCCGTTTGACGGCGTAGGCGATTTCAACCGAGGGGGCGACTGCACCACCGGGGGAATCGATACTAAAAAGTACCCCTTTGACCTCTTGATTTTCTCGTGCTTTATCGAGTTGATCGACAATGGAGGTTGCATCCAAAATAGGACCTACAAGAGAAATTTTTTCAAGATTATGGGAAGACATCCCCTCTTCGCTGGAGGGAAGCATAAGCCAAAGTACAAACACGACTAAGAGAGTTGCTTTAAAATGCGCTTGCATAAAACGCAGTCCAGTAGCTAAGCATGAGCCGATTTTCTTGATAAAGTCGATCATTGTATTTTTTCTCCTTGGATGTATATGGATTCGATGGTATGGGGTTGGGTGATGAGATGGATGCTCAACTGATCGGTTAGGGGATAATCAATGCGAAGAACAAGAAGATCAGCATCGTAATCGGGGGCGATGGAGCCACAATTGAGTCTCAGCGCCTTGGCTGCATCCACCGTGACACTTCTCCAAAGCTGTTTGGCAAGAGGGAGGAGAGGCTGATTCGGATGGATAAAAAGGGAAATTTTCATCTCTTCGAACAGATCAAGGGTATAGTTGGAGCTTCGTCCATCGGTTCCACATACCCATCGTATTTTTTGGGTATTAAGACGCTCAATATCTAACACTCCATTGCCAAGAAGTCGATTGGAGATGGGGCAATGGATAATAGTATGCCCTTTTTGAGAGAGCGTTGATAATTCCTTCTCATTGGCGT
This sequence comes from Sulfuricurvum sp., assembly GCA_011391735.1. GTDB lineage: Bacteria > Campylobacterota > Campylobacteria > Campylobacterales > Sulfurimonadaceae > Sulfuricurvum. Next base: position 2,164 of record JAABPY010000181.1, read on the forward strand.
GAACCGCATGGGTAAAGAGAGTAGGGACGTCATTAAAAAGCTGTAAAAACTCTTCTGCCGTATTGGCGGCTTGCGATTGTTTGAGAAAATTTTGAAAGAAGGGCCGAAAATCACCGCTATTGTCATCCAGCCATTGCCGCTCAGCAGGGCTTTCCATGAAGTGTGAGGAGACTCTAAGAATATTGTCTTTGGCATATTTCAGCGCTTTTTTGATCAGAATGCGATGAACAGAGTAGGGAGAATGAATAGCGATGGAGGGGTAAAATCCTTCTCGTTTCATCTCTTGGGATGCAAAAAGACGTTCTTGAAAGTCTTTGTACAAGGCATCCGCCATAAGGGGATCAGAACCTATGAGTTCATTGAAATAGACCACTTTCTGAGGAGCTTTGGCGCATGCTTCCAGATCAAATCCGTACGAACTCACTGCACCAAAAGCGGTGATACCATTGTTTAGCATGGCGTGCGTAGCGTGTTGCATACATTCGTTATCACAACTATTGATGAGTTCGTCACGGTTGGAAATAACACTGGAAAGCCACGGCATAAACTCGCCGTACGTGAGGGTAGTACGGTTGGCACTGAATTCGAGATGAACGTGGGGATTGATTAGCCCACTCATTAGAACTGAACCCTCTCCCAGCTCTTCACACGCATTTCCATATTGAGCTCTAAGCTCATCATTAGGGGCGATTTTGATAATAGTTTTATCAAATACGATACCGTGGTCTTGGTAGATCGTATCGGGGGTAAAAATAACGGCAGAGAGAAGTATCGTCACAAAAAACCTTTTGAAAATAAAAATTAAGAATAATACTGAAAGTATAGCAGGCTTTTTTTTAGTCGGGATAAGCTATACTTTTGCAATATATGAAAAAGAGTAGGGCTTATGAAAGTACTCGTAGTAGATGATTCCAAATTGGCACGATTATCATTGATTAAAACCTTAAAAGAGTATGAGCCCTCTGCACAGATATTTGAGGGGGAAAATGGCGCTGTTGGAGTAGAACTTTTTAAAATAGAACATCCGAGGATTGTCTTTTTGGATTTAACAATGCCTGTGATGGACGGATATGAAGCATTAAAGCTAATTATGGAGATGGATCCAAAAGCACAAGTTGTTGTGGTATCCGCCGATATTCAGACCCAAGCGCAAGAACGTGTTCTTCAGCTTGGGGCAAAATTAATGGTTCCTAAGCCTATCAATTCAGATAAGATGTTGGGCGTTCTTCAACAGCTAGTCTTTTAACTATCTTCAAGGAATACGATGCAAGAAAGTGAATTTTCAGCCGATCATTTGGATGTTCTCAAAGAGTTGATGAACATTGCAATGGGGAATGCAACGGCGAGTATTGCTGATTTGCTCCAAGCCTTTGGGACGATGCATATCCCTTATATTTCGGTGAGTGATATGAATGGATTGAAGTCCTTTATCGAAGAGACGATCCCTTCCAATCAACATTACTATGTGACGAAGCAACTTTTTGGAGGGATGTTTGGTGGTGAATTTATCTTCGTTATGACCGATAAATCCGCAGCCAATCTTGGTAATTATCTGTATGATATTACAACTCCAGAGGAAGAAGACATTTTAGATGCAGTGATTGAATTGACCAATATTCTAAGTGCAACGATTATTAGCCGTCTGACGGAAGAATTAAATATAAAAGTGCAGTTTTTTGTCCCCTCAACGGAAGTGATGAGTGGGAATGCTCTTATAGGGGTGGAAGAGACCCTTAATTATCATAAAATTATTATTGTCAGCACGCAGATGGTATTTCAAAGTCAAAATGTTAGCGGTTATATTTTTATTTTAACGAAAGGTGAAATGATTGAGCGACTTCGAACCTTAATTGATCAAAAATTAGAAGAGTTGTACGCATGACAGAAACGTTAAATTATTGCACCGTTGTTTTTGATTCATTGGAGAATGGAACGTTAATTATTGATGAGAACTGTATTGTTTGGGCATGGAATAAGTGGCTGGAGATCAATACAGGGATCTCATCGGAACGTATTATTGGGAAAAATTTAGAAGAGTTTTACCCTGAAGTGGATTACAAAGGGTTACAGCGTAAAATTCGAACAACCCTTCGCCTCTCTACCCCCACTTTTTATGATGCTTCCTTGAGTAACCGCTTTATTACCATCCCACGTAATAAAATCAGCAGTTCTTTACTCAATACAATGCAGCTACAAGTGACTATATCCCCCTATATCCCGCAGATGAAGCGGGTGATGATCTCCATCCATGATATCAGTGATCTTCATGAGCTTAAAATGACCCTTCAGCAAAAGATGGCGGAGATTGTCCGTTTGAATACTATATTGACACAAGATCGAAAAAGGATAGAGGTTCTTTCAATCACTGATCCGTTAACCAAACTCTATAACCGTCAGAAGTTTAATGAGGTGCTGGAGATGATGTTGATGCGAAAGCATTGGAGCGGTGAGAACTCATTTGGGATGATTATTGCCGATGTTGATTATTTTAAAAAAGTGAACGATACGTATGGGCATCAAGTAGGAGACAAGGTGTTGATAGCTGTTGCTCAAACTCTTTCTCAAACCATTCGAACAGGGGACATTTTAGCCAGATGGGGGGGAGAGGAGTTTGTTGTTTTGGTTCCCGATGTAAATAGAGAAAAAATCTGTTTTGTTGCTGAAAAACTTCGGTGTGCCATTGAACAAATGACGATATCGAAGATAGGAACCATTACCGCATCGTTTGGAACGTCTCTTTTTGTTCATGGCGATACGGATGAAACGTTGATGTATCGATCGGATCTAGCACTGTATCGTGCCAAAAAGGGTGGGAGAAATAGGGTCGAATTCTCTTAATACGTGTTGGATTGTACTCTCTTTAGTTCCTTATAATCTCTAAGGGCTTATAATCCACTTTCAAAATGATACATAAGGCGCAATCAATGAAAATAGCAGTTATTCAAGGTCCAAATCTTAATATGTTGGGTGTACGTGAGCAGCAAGTATACGGTCCTATGCGTTTGGAACAAATTCATGCGCAAATGAAAGATTTTGCCGCGCAAAATGGGGTAGAAATCGAATTTTACCAAAGTAACCTTGAGGGTGAAATTGTTGATCGAATTCAAGAGTGTTATGGGGATGCGGATGGGATTATTATCAATCCAGCAGCGTACACCCACACCTCTATTGCCATTCGAGATGCCATTAGTGCGGTGAATATTCCGACGATTGAAGTGCATATTAGCAATATTTATCGCCGTGAAGAGTTTCGTCAAAAGAGTATGACAGCCCCTGCATGTACCTCCTCTATCATAGGTTTTGGACCATTTGGATACCATTTAGCAATGGTGGGGATGATGCAAATTTTGAGTGAAATTCAAGTGATGCGTCAAGCGCAACAGGATGAGATACAAGCATAAGGATGGTTCTGTCTCGAAAATTGGATCAGCAACATACTGTTTTTATTACTCCGATGTTTCCGCAAAGAATTCGAGAACGGAAGATATTTCGTTATTCTGTTATTTTAGGTATTGGTGGTAATGTTGGGGATGTTGGGCGGCGTTTAAACCATTTATGGGTCTACTTGGGTCGTGAAGCCCAGCTTCAACGAGTTCAAAGTGGGGTTATTTTAAAAAATCCTCCGTTTGGATATACCCAACAAGCTGATTTTTATAATACCGTCATCGAGATTTATACATCCCTTCAACCCAAAGCACTGTTGCGGTTGGTGTGGAGAATCGAAAAACGTTTTGGACGTAAACGAAGTTTTCCCAATGCGCCTCGGACATTGGATGTGGATATCCTTTTTTTTGATAAACGACGTGTTAATGACTCGGAATTAATTATTCCTCATCCTCACTGGAGCTCTCGCACCAGCGTTAAAATCCCGTTGCGGAGTATGAATCGCACTTTTCGGAGACACTATGAAAATCTTAACGTTTAGCGGTTCTACCCCTGCCGAGGCACTTAAAAAAGCGCAATTGGAAGTGGGTGAGGATGCTATGCTGATCGAAACCCGTGAAATTCAGAAAAAATCATTGGGTAAAGCCGCTTTGTATGAGATTGTTGTTGGTATTGAAAAAGAAGTCACCCCCAAAGCTCCCCCTAAAACGAGAGAACCCTTGACGCAACAACGTCCATTGGCTCAAAAAAGTAATGATGTACTGTATAATATTTCTGAAGCAGCAAAGCAAATTTCGAAGATTGCGGAAGTAACCTATGACGAACGTCCGCCGCAAAGGGAACCTTTTGCCCAAAGTGAAGATCTTAAAAAAATTAAAGATGAGATTGAAAAACTTGGGGACAAAGTTAAGCTGATACAAAATATGTTTTGGGACGAAAAGCTACCTAGAAATAGCCCCGCTATTCCCCCCGAATTTGCGGAAATTTATCGTTTAGCACAGCAAAGTGGGATGAATCAAGACCATTTAGATGAAATTATGCAATTAACATTAGAGCATATGCCATCAAAAATGAGAGAAAATTCGGAAACAGTCAAGCGATATTTTCAAACGTTATTGCGTAAAATGATCCCTGTACGCATTGAAAGTGTTCCTAAGATGGGGCATAAAAAGGTGCTTATGCTCGTAGGTCCTACAGGAGTGGGAAAAACAACCTCTATTGCAAAGCTTGCGGCTCGGTATTCTTATTTTTTGGATAAAAAGTATAAAGTAGGGTTGATTGTATTGGACACGTATCGAATTGGTGCGGTAGAGCAACTGATGCAGTATGCACGGATGATGAAACTGGGAATTGAGACGGTGGTTGATCCTCCTGAATTTTCGAATGCCCTTAATGCGCTACGGTACAGTGATTATATTTTAATCGATACAATGGGTTCTTCCCCCTATGATAAGGGTAAAATTGAAAAGATTTATGAGTGTCTGCGCTCCAATTCAACAGAATACAGTGTTGATGTTGTATTGGTGTTGCCAAGTTCCATCAAATTTGAGGATTTAAAATCAACGTATGAAAATTTTGCTCCATTGGGGATTGACACAATGATGTTTACAAAGCTTGATGAAACGCATGGTTTTGGGAATATTTTTTCACTGGTATATGAAACAAAAGTACCCATTAGCTATTTTTCGGTAGGACAAGAGGTTCCTGAAGATTTAGTTGTTTCTAGCAGTGATTTTTTAATTGATTGTTTATTACATGGATTTCATAAAGGCGAGAAAATATGAGTCATCAAGCAGCAAAGCTCGAAGAGCTAGTGAAACAAAATTCAAATATAATCCCAAAAAAAACTCGTTTTATTGCTATTACAAGTGGTAAGGGGGGAGTTGGTAAAAGTACAATTAGCTCCAATATGGCGTATATTATGGCAAAGCATGGGTTGAAGGTGGGGATCTTCGATGCGGATATTGGACTTGCTAATCTTGATGTCATGTTCAATGTAAAAATTCAAAAAAATATTCTTCATGTTCTTCGTGGAGAGGCGACAGTTGCTGAGATTTTGGTTCCCATTGAAGAAAACTTAGTATTGATTCCCGGTGAGAGCGGTGAGGAGATTTTTAAATATGCCTCAGAAGGGCTGTTTGAACGATTTCTTGATGATGCCCACGTTTTGGATGATTTGGATGTGATGATTATCGATACAGGGGCGGGGATAGGGGAGCATATACAGCTGTTCTTGCGTGCGTGTGATGATGTTATTGTAGTAACGGTTCCTGATCCTGCTGCTATTACGGATGCGTATGCCACTATAAAAATAACCTCACGATTGCGTAATGAGATCCATGTTATTATGAACCAAGTACGTAATACACAAGAAGCGACTGCATTATTTGAAAAGATTCAAAAAGTTGCAGGGCTGAATATTGGTAATCAATTACAGCTTAATTTTTTAGGTCATGTCTCATCCGATCAAAAAGTCTCTAGTAGTGTCAAGAAGAGGGCGTTGTATACCCGTGAATTCCCAATGTCTACCCCTTCAAAAGAGTTGGAGCTGATTGTAAAAAAGATTGCTAAGAAATTGGAACGGAATATGCTTGCAATTCCTGAAGAGAGTGGGCTTAGCGGGTTATTTAAGCGACTAATGGAACACTTCTAATATTTTCTTGCAGAAGGTTCAAAATGCGCGGGCAAAATTTTGTTTTTTTCTTAACGGTACAGGGGTTTATTGCTGGACTTGTTTTTGGAATTTTGCAATCGACCAGTGCTGAGAGCTTTTTACTTTTTACCTTTTTAATTACGATCTTTTTTTACCTTTTTGCTCATGTCTGTGTTGGATTCTACTTCCAAACATTAGGAATTAAAGCTCAAACATTTTCGAAACATAGTCATGAAAAAAATTTGGACAACTATGTGCGTGAGATTAATCGGCGTGAACAGTTTATTGATGCTTATTATTCGCATAAAGCTGAATTATTGAGTGAAAGTGAGCGGGTGGTGAAGAAATGAGCGGTGCAAATGTTTATACCCAAGAATTAAAGCATCGTGAAGATCAGCTTGCCTTGCAATATCTCCCCGCAGTTAAGGCAATGTCCTTTCGCCTTAAAGAGCGACTCCCCAGTTCAATTGATTATTTAGACCTTTGTGCGATTGGGACAGAGGAGTTAGTAAAGCTTGCTCGTCGTTATGATGAAGCCCAGAATGATTCGTTTTGGGGATACGCTAAAACCCGTGTTTATGGGGCAATGTTGGATTATTTACGTTCTCTTGATGTGGTGAGTCGTGCCAGTCGTCGTCTGATTAAAGAGATTGACAGCGCTATTGAGAAACACTTGGTGAAATTTGACATTGAGCCCACTAATCATGACCTTGCCCTACTATTAGGTACCAGTGAAGAGAAAATTTATGAGGCACGTATTGCGTCGGATATTTATACTATTTTGCCCTTAGACGATCAGCTTGGAAATGAGCTTGAGGGGGGAACTCTTGACCGTATGGAGCATGAAGAGCTTGTGGATGTGATAAAAGAGGTTTTGATGGGGTTTGAGGAGAGAGAACAGATGATTATTCAGCTCTACTATTTTGAAGAGCTCACGTTAAAAGAAATAAGCGGTATCTTAAACATTACAGAGTCACGTATTTCACAAATTCATAAATCGGTTATTCGGCGTATCAAAGAAATGGTAGCGGGGTAGTAGATGGCAGATATTTTATCCCAAGAGGAAATTGATGCTCTTCTTGACGTCGTTGATGATGATGGTGAAGTCTCACTTGATAGTGAGGAGGAGAATCTTTTTCCCAATCGTCAAATTACACTGTATGATTTCAAACGTCCTAATCGGGTTTCCAAAGAGCAATTAAGGGCATTTCGAGGTATTCATGACAAGATGGCACGTTCTATCTCCTCACAAATCTCCGCTATTATGCGCTCCATCGTCGAAATTCAGCTTCACTCTGTCGATCAGATGACCTACGGGGAATTTTTGATGTCACTCCCCAATCCGACGAGCTTTAACGTCTTTTCGATGAAGCCTTTGGAAGGGAACGGTGTTTTGGAGATCAACCCCTCTATTGCTTTTCCCATGTTGGATCGTATTTTGGGGGGAAAGGGGGAACCTTTCGAAGCCAATCGGGAGTTTTCAGACATAGAACTTTCCCTTTTTGAAACAATTTTACGGGTAATGATGGCAACATTACGAGAAGCATGGGGTCCTGTTATTGACCTTTATCCCCAAGTGGAATCCAAAGAATCAAGTCCAAATGTCGTCCAAATTGTTGCTCAAAATGAGATTGTTGTGATGGTGGTTATGGAGATTATTATTGGGCACAGTTCGGGGATGATGAATATATGTTATCCTGTTATTGCGTTAGAACCTGTGTTGCCCAAATTGGCGAGTCGTGATTTGATGCTCAATGAAACCAATTCCAAAAAAAGCCGAAATCAAGAGCTACAAGTACTTCTTGGAGGAGCACACGTGAATGTTGAGGTAAATTTGGGATATGCAGAGCTAACGCTTCAAGAGCTACTGGAAATTGAGGAGGGGGATATTCTCCGTCTTAACTTGCCTGCAAATGATGTTGTGAGTGTTAGTGTCGATGGAAAGGAACGTTTTATTGCCCAAATGGGGCTACGTCGTTTCCGCAAATCAGTACAAATTACCCAAATGATTGATACAGAAAAAGATGCCGTTAAGCGTGCTCTCAAAGAGTTCGAATCGAAACGAAAAGCGCGTCTAGTCGGTGCGAAAGAGATTATCAAAACGCATACTGAGTATGAAGAGGATGAAGAATGAGTGATATAACGGGGTTGTTCTCCCAAGAGGCAGTAGCGACGATTGAAGGACTAACAGGGCAAGCTCCTTCAATCTCTTTTAAAGAGGGTGAAAATATATCCATCGTCAGTAATGTTATCCCCCCTATTGGGTGTGTCCATTTAAGCTTTAGCGGCGTGGCATCAGGGAAAGGGATGGTGATGGTTCCCCCTATGTTGGCAACCGCTCTTGGGGATATGATGCTTGGTGGGGACGGCGAGGGGAAAGAGGTCATGAACGATGATGATCTTGATGCCCTTAAAGAGATCATTTCCAATATTATGGGGGCCATGAGTACTACCCTCTCTTCCCAAAAAGAGCTTCCCAAATTGTCCATTAAAACAGAAGATGCTATTTTTATTGGTGAAAATGGGGAGATTGATCTGGATCCTTTTGTTAAAATGTATATTTTTAACTTCTCTTTGGGAGAGATAAAATCGTTTATGATGTTAGCAATTGATGGGGCTATCTTAGAAGCATTAGAAGGGGGCTCAAAAAAAGAGGATCCTTCTAACATGAATAAAAGTGATCGCTTCGCACCGATGAACGAAGGAGGAAACTTCCCCTCACGTAAGCTTGATGAGACGGAGATGAAGAATATTGGGTTGATCTTGGATGTAAAACTTCCTGTTCGTGTTCGTATTGGTAAGAAAAAGATGCTCTTGAAAGATGTTTTGAGTATGGATATCGGTTCGGTCATTGAGCTCAATCAATTGGCGAATGATCCGTTGGATATTCTCGTTGATGATAATGTCATTGCACAAGGGGAAGTGGTGATTGTCGATGGTAACTTTGGTGTTCAAATCACCTCTATTGGTAGTAAACGTGATCGTTTGACGAAGCTAAAAGGATAAAAATGGCACGGGAAAGAGGGAAAGAAAAAGAGTATCAAAGTAGCCGTTACGTCAAAGATATCAAATCAGCGGGTGCGTGGAGTGTCTTTAAAATCATTGCCGATTTTGTCCAAGGATTTGATGAACTGGGGGATTTGGGACCTTCGGTAA
>JAABPY010000182.1 GCA_011391735.1 Sulfuricurvum sp.
TTGATCTTGAACTTTATGCAATAAGGATATGAGTTTAAAAGCAGATAAAGCGAGTAGTTTTCTCCAATTGTAAGCTGTATTTTTGAGGAGTCTGTAATAAACATCTTTCTTGAGGGAATCGCTGCTTTGTTGAATAAATGTGGACATTTTTTTATTCATAACAAGCATATATACAAAGTGCAATACGATTAAATGTATTGCAGCACCATCTTGTTTTACAAAATTACTATCACGAAGTATTTTTTGCATATTAATCATCTGAATCGTTTTATAGATGGGGTTCTTCAATGTATTGTTTAGAATATTTGTGAGTTGGGTTGTTATCATAATTCAGTCTTTTTTTATACCGCAATCGTAGCTAAAAGTCCCTATATATAGGCTTTTTAAGAGGCTACTATGGTGATAATATTTAGAGCTTTTAAGAATATTTTACAGATGAATTTCATTGTTTTTTATAACTACTTGAATTTATGCAGTTTGTAAATAGATATGAAATTTGTTTATATGAGGGTCAAAAACAAGGGCTTTTTGGGTGTTTTTTACTGAAATTTTGGTGCGAAAGTTAAGTTAAATGCTACTCACCATAATCTCTTTGACAGAACTGCCTTAACTTATTTTTCTTCTTCTTTCCCGAATGTTTTTTCCAAACCGCTAATGAGTTCTTGTTTTTCACTAGCACTTAATTTGGCTTCGGGATGGGTAGGGAGATAAAACCATGGAGGCATCCCCTCTTCACGTACCTCTTCCGCCGCATCTTTGGCTTTATTCTTCTTCTGAACACCCCACGCCGAGACATTGAAATGTTCCCGCCCCTCATCTACATCACGCGCCAGAAGCCATGAGATAGGGGCAACATTGCTATACCACGGATATGTCGTCTCATGCGAGTGACAGTTAGCGCACGCATTCGTAAAGAGCTCTTTGGTTCGGGGAGAATCCCATTGGGGCTCACTGATAATAGGGGGATTGGTATGATCTTTCCCATAAGGGATGAATTGAAATGTAGCAAACACCACAAGCGAGCCAATCGCTATCGTTTTAAAAGAGGGTTTCATGGTAATAATCCTTGCACTAAAGATAGAAGCAAGGATCATTGTAGCATAGTTAGACTAATACCGCTTCTCGAACCCCTGCTTCAAGATGCCCAATCACATACCCATCCGTAGCGCCCAAAACAGCATCAACATTTTCAGCTTTAACGACCAAAATCATCCCAACACCCATATTGAATGCACGGAACATTTCACTACGCTCAACGTGTGGAGCCATAAGCTCATAAATAGGGAGGACTCGAATAGAGGATTCGGTGATAACCGCACGCATCCCTTGCGGAAGTACACGAGGAAGATTTTCAACAATCCCGCCCCCTGTGATATGGGCAAGAGCTTGAATTTTATCTTTGAGTGCTTTAAATGTTTTTACATAGATACGTGTCGGAGTTAACAATGTATCGATAAGTGGTTTCCCCTCAAAGGAGTCTTCAAATTTCATCCCCATTTTTTCAAAAAGGACTTTACGTGCCAAGGAAAAACCGTTGGAGTGAAGACCTGAACTTGGAAGGGCAACTAACACATCCCCTGCGTTAACGTGCGCGGTACGATCCAATTCGCTTTTCTCACCGATTCCTACCGCAAACCCTGCAAGGTCATAATCATCACTGTGGTACATTCCCGGCATCTCAGCTGTCTCGCCCCCTATAAGGGCACATTCGGATTCGATACACCCTGCTGCGATGCCGCTTACCACTGCCGTGGCTGCTTTGACATCAAGTTTACCCGTTGCATAATAATCGAGAAAAAAAGAGGGGGTTCCGAAGTTACAGATCAAATCATTAACACACATCGCAACCAAATCGATTCCGACGGTATTGTGAATCCCTGAATCAATCGCTAGCTTTAGTTTGGTTCCGACACCGTCTGTTGCCGCAAGCATAACGGGTTCGCGGTAACCCGTAGGGAGTTCAAACGCCCCTGCAAACGAGCCGATTCCACCCAGAACACCAGCAATTGAAGTTGATTTAACGAGAGGTTTAATGTTTTCGACGAAACTGTTACCTGCATCAATATCGACACCGGCATCTTTGTAGCTGATTTGGCTCATTGGAAATTCCCCACCTAATTTTAATAGGGGAATTATAACCAATCTTCTTTTAGGGGAGTGTTATTTGACAGGAGTTTTTGGAGGACAATTGCCAAAAACTTTACCAAATACCCACAATGAAGGGCAAAAATCAAATATTGCCCAGACGATCACCATCACAACCACCAGTGTTTGAAGGATCATCGCATAAAGAATTTGGTTGCTGGCAAACAATACCATCGCCACGGTTAAGACAATTGCCATTAAAAAACGTTGTATTCGTTCAGCACACATAATTTGTTTCCTTTTTTTTATAATAAAAATTTGATAAAAGTATAGTCAAATATGTTGACCCTATCCTTAAGTATCTCTCTATCCCTTAGTCGTTTCAATGCGGTTTAATCTCTACGTGTTACAATCGCTGAAAATTAACCCAGTAAAGAGTTTACCACCATGAAAACATTTATTTATCCCGAAATGATGGTTCACGTCGCCTTGTGTACCCATAAACTGCCGACGAATGTCGTCGTTGCAAGTGACTCCAGTAATCTTTTAATGGGAGAACTCTCTCGTTACCGTGATTTTACTGTAACTAATTGTAGTGGTAGCACCCTTTTGGAGTCGTTTCGTGATTTGGAGGATAGCAGTGCCGATGTTGTTTTAGTCGATGCACTAACTACGGATTCCGCTGTTATCGCCCACATCAACCGTGTCTTAAAAGGTGATGGCTTAGTCGTCATGCAACATCCAAACTTGGATAATATCGCAGATAATACGACCCTTATGCAAATTTTGGGCACTACTTTCAAAATCATTATGCCCTATCACCTTGAAGATGGTTCAACACTGCTGTTATGCTCCAAAGAGTATCACCCGACGGCGGATATTATCTTGCAACGAAGTGATCTTCTCGAAGGGCAAAGCTATTACAACTGCGACGTTCATACCGCATCGTTTGCAATGCCCCAATACATTCGCAAAAATTACCTCGGTATCATCCGCAACTAATGGCATATCAGTACGCTATCGCCCTCACGGGAGGGATTGCGACGGGTAAAAGTACGGTTGCCTCGTTGATGGGGCTAAACGGTTTACGCATTATTGATGCGGATGCCATTTCGCACCGACTTTTGGATGAAAACACCTCGTGGGTAGGGGAACATTTTGGGGCTGAATATGTGAATGGTGCTAAAGTCAATCGCCCCCTTTTGGGTCAAAAAATCTTCTCCAATCCCGATGCGAAAAAAGAGTTGGAGACATTTTTGCACCCCAAAATTCGTGCTGCTATTGAAGAAGCCAGTGAAAAACAGGATCTTTTAAAATATCCCTACCTTATCGACATCCCCCTTTTTTTCGAAACCTCCTCCTATCCAATCGAACACTGTGTTGTCGTCTACACCCCAAAAGAGGTACAATTGGAGCGGTTTATGAAACGCAACGGTTTCTCTCGTGAAGAATCCTTGCGTCGAATCGAGAGTCAAATGGATATTGAACAGAAAAAAGATCGTGCCACATGGGTGATTGATAATTCTCAGAATCTGAAACATCTTCAAAAAGAGTGCGAGCAGTTTGTTGATGCGATTAAAGTGCTTTACCCAGCTCCAAAAGTTTAATTCATCATAAGGATTCCCCATGCTCCAAATCGCCAAATACTGCGCAAGCGGTAACGACTTCGTCATCTTTCATGCCTTTAGCGGTGCTGATCGCTCTAAGCTTGCCAAGACCCTTTGTGATCGTCAAAACGGTATCGGTGCGGATGGGCTAATTGTTCTTCTCCCCCATGAATCTCACGATTTCGAGTGGGAGTTTTACAATGCCGATGGTTCTACCGCTTCGATGTGCGGAAATGGCAGCCGTGCCTGTGCTCACTATGCCTACCGTTTTGGTTTAGCAGAGTCCAGTATGGAGTTTTTAACAGGAGCAGGAGTGATAAAGGCTCAAGTGGATGGTGATAGTGTTCAAAGTGATTTAACCCCTCCTCTCGTCATTAATGATGAGATTGTTGAATATGAGATGAAATGGTGGCTTATTGATACCGGTGTTCCCCATCTCGTTACCTTTGATGCGGATATGGGAAACTTTGATATCGAAATGGCGCGCACCCTTCGCTATAAATACAATGCCAACGTCAATATTGCTCATGTTTCAAGCAACGGTTCGATTCAAGTACGCACGTATGAGCGCGGCGTTGAAGATGAGACACTGGCATGCGGAACAGGGATGGCGGCGTGTTTTTACCGAGCCAATATTGAAGAGCAAGTAGCCGATAATGCCCGCGTCTATCCCAAAAGTGGCGAAACGCTTTATCTTGGATTAGACGAGGGGACGATTACGTTCAAAGGGGAGGTTCAAGGGGTGTTTGAAACGGTTTGGAGAGGGTAGTTTTAAATACGTTATAATCTCAGAAAAGGAAAAATCATGCAAGCCGTCACATTGCAAATGTCTGATAGCGTTGCGGAACACATCATGTATTTTTTACGTCAGCTTCCTAAAAAAGAGGTCAAGATTGTAGAAGAAAAACATTTGACAGAAAATAAACTGGCTCAACAGTTTGCTGAATGGTTACAGAATTTTTTGTATATAATTTGGGTATGAAAAATAAATCGTTCTTTTTAGTGTCCGCACTATTTACTATCGCCTCTTTTGCTAGTGAAGATGCTATTGTCGCCGATCGCCCTGGATTTTCAACGGGAACTAAAACCGTTAAGCCCAAAGTTGTGAACGTAGAACTTGGCTATCAATATACTTTTAATAACTATGATACAAAACAATCGTTACATACTTTTCCTCTAATGGTATTACGGACAGGACTTTCTGAGAAATCTGAATTAGATCTGCTTTGGGATGGCTTGAATATTGATAAAGAAGAGGAGCAATCTCGAGTCACGTCTAAAGACGATTTCTCTATTGGAGGAAAATATAAATTATATGAAAGTCCTCACTATAATTTAACCGCACTTGGAATCCTTTCTCTCCCAACGGGAACTTCTCCATCCACATCTGGAAGCGTTGACCCTTTGGTGGGTATTCTTTGGGATTACACTTTATCAGATAACCATACTTTATTTGGCACAGTGCAAGCAAGCTCATCCAAGTTGGAACATAATAGAGTCTACGATACTCAATTAGCACTAGGTAGTGCTATTAGCCATACACAAACCATTGGTAGCTTTTTGGAATTTTATACGATAATTCCCTTGGAATCAAGGGTGCATGATACTCAAGTAATAGATAGTGGAGTAACGTATCTATTGACGAACGATACACAAATAGATTTCAATGTTGGGATTGGATTAACAAAGTACTCATCGAATTTTATTAGTTTTGGAATTGCATCACGTTTTTAACGTGATATCTGTTCTTTCACAGTCTCTGGACATTGGGAACGAGGGGAATAACGGCGTCATTACAACCCGTTTTGCTCCATCAGCTTCGACTGCATATCGGCAATCAACGGTTCAATAATATCATCCATTAATCCCCCTTGCATAATTTCTTCAAGACGATAAAGAGTCAGCGTGATACGGTGATCAGAGATGCGGTTTTGAGGGTAGTTGTAGGTACGGATACGTCCACTTCGATCACCTGTGCCCACTTGATCTTTACGCTCATTCATCTCTTTTTCTTTTGCTTCATGCATTTGCATATCATAAATACGAGCTTTAAGAATTTGCATCGCTTTGTCTTTATTCTTGTGCTGCGATTTTTGATCTTGATTGTTGACGACGATACCCGTTGGAAGATGGGTAATACGCACGGCGGAGTCGGTGGTATTGACACTTTGTCCACCACATCCGCTTGAGCGCATAACGTCAATTTTGAGGTCACTTTCATTGATAATGACTTCAACATCATCCACTTCGGGCATAACAGCGACGGTAATAGCTGACGTATGAACACGCCCCTGAGATTCCGTCGCAGGGACACGTTGGACGCGGTGAACCCCCGCTTCGTGTTTGAGGCGTGAATAGACTTGATCCCCTTTGATAAGGGCAATCACCTCTTTGAATCCCCCTGCATCGGAGGGGCTAGTGCTCATAAGCTCAATTTTCCATCCCCGTACATCGGCATAACGGACATAGGCATTGAACAAATCGCCAACAAAAATAGCCGCTTCATCTCCACCAGTACCAGCACGAAGTTCAATATAAATATTACGTTTATCATTGGGATCGGTAGGGATAAGGAGTTTTTTGATCGCCTCTTCGAGTTCACCCACTTGAGGCTCTAATATTTTGAGCTCTTCTTTGGCAAGTTCACCCAATTCCGCATCAAAAGCGAGTAATTTATTCTCTTCGATCTCCTCCAATACCTTTTTGTATTCCGTTGCTTTGGTAAAAATGGCTTGAAGAGAGGATTGCTCTTTGGAAAGGTCAGTCATTCGTTTAATGTCATTTCCGATGTCAGGAGAACTTAATAATTCGGTTAGTTCATTGTAGCGGTTAATAAAAGGGGTGAGTTTCGTGGATAACATTATGATGTTCCTAAAATAAGGCGTTAAAAAAAGTAATAAAGAGGGATATTTTACCCCGAAGGGAAAAAATTATGCTGCGATTGCGTTGACAGCGAGGTGAAGACGACTTACTCTACGAGAAGCTGTCTCTTTTTTCAAGACACCCTTACTCACGTATTTATGTAAGTTTGCATTAGCAATAACGAGGGCTGCTTGTGCTTCTTCTTTGTTCCCTGCATCAACTGCGGTGCGGACTGCTTTCACGATGTTTTTAATACGTGTGCGGTAGAATCGGTTACGCTCAGTGCGCTTTTCCGTCTGACGGATACGTTTTAATGCTGACTTATGGTTTGCCATGGCATTTATCCTTGTCGAATTTTTTTTAGGGTAGAATACTACCTTAAAGATAATTAAAATTAAGTTAAATTTTATACACACAGGGGAAAGCTCACATGAAATTATTCGGAACGGACGGTGTACGTGGGGAAGCAGGCTCTTTTTTGAGTGCGGAGTTGGCAATGCGTGTTGCGATGGCAGCAGGTATTTATTTCAAAGATCACGCAAAAACCAAGCGAATTTTACTGGGTAAAGATACCCGCAAGAGTGGCTATATGATTGAGAATGCCATCGTAAGCGGTTTGACTGCGGTGGGATACGATGTGATCCAAATTGGTCCTATGCCCACTCCTGCTATCGCATTTTTGACCGAAAATATGCGTTGTGATGCGGGGATTATGATTTCAGCAAGTCACAATTCGTATGAAGATAATGGGATTAAATTTTTTGATGCTCATGGTGATAAACTCTCCGAAGAGATCGAAGCCCAAATCGAAGCTATCGTCTATGACGCGATGCGCTTGAAGGAAGCTCAAGTCACGGGAAGACAAATTGGTGCGGCAAAACGGATTGATGATGTGATTGGTCGGTACATCGTTCAGCTCAAAAACTCTTTTTCGAGTGATTTGACGCTGCAAGGGATGCGTATCGTCCTTGATACCGCCAATGGAGCAGGTTACAAGGTTGGACCCACTGTCCTTGAAGAGTTGGGTGCTGAGGTGATTGTACTGCACGATAAGCCCAATGGTTTTAATATTAATGAGGGGTGCGGTGCACTGCACACCAAAGATTTGCGCGAAGCGGTTCGAAAATATCGTGCGGACATAGGTCTGGCACTTGATGGAGATGCCGATCGTCTTATCGTTGTCGATGAAAATGGCGATGAAGTGGATGGGGATCAGATTTTAGGGGCACTAGGGTTGTTTTTGCATCGCGAAGGGAAGCTCAAGGGTAATGGAGTCGTGGCTACGGTCATGAGTAATCAAGCATTAGAAGATGCCCTCGTAGCCCATGATCTCGTATTACACCGTGCGAATGTGGGGGATAAATACGTACTGGAACAAATGAGAGAGCACGGGATTAACTTCGGCGGTGAACAAAGCGGTCACATTATACTGCATGATTTTGCTAAAACAGGGGATGGGTTGGTGAGTGCATTACAAATTTTAGCGCTTCTGCTCACCTCAAAAACCAAAGCAAGTAAAGTGTTGCGCCCTTTTGAACTCTACCCTCAAAAATTGGTTAATATTAAAGTCAAAAATAAAAAACCATTAAAAGAGATTGCAGGATTAGAAGAAGAGCTCGAAAAAACGGATGCTCTCCATATTCGTCATCTTATTCGCTATTCAGGGACAGAAAATAAGCTTCGTATTCTTCTAGAGGGGAAAGACGCTAAAGCGATGGAAACTGAGATGGAACGTCTCGTGAAATTTTTCGAAAGTGCGCTCAATGGTTAAGTCTTTTTTAGTGCTCCTCGTCGCCGCCTTGAGTGTTTTCGTCGCCGATCAAGCCCTTAAAACAATTTTCGTGGAGGGGTTTCGCTATTACACGCAGTGTATTGATTTGATTTTAGTCTATAACAAAGGGGTTGCTTTCTCGATGTTTGCTTTTTTGGAAGAGGCTCTTAAATGGATACAGTTAGCTTTGTTAGCAGGGGTTGTCGGGTACACCCTTTGGCTCAAACAAAAATGCTATCTTCTCCCCGTAGGTATAATGGTAGGGGCTGGATTTTCTAATGTTGCGGATCGTTTTATCCATGGTGGTGTCGTTGATTACGTCTATTGGCATTGCGGATTTAACTTCGCCGTCTTTAATGCGGCGGATGTAATGATCGATATTGCCGTCGTATGGTTGCTTATTTTGAACTATAAACCAAAAACATGCAAGGGTTAAGTCGTTTTTAACCTCTTGAGCATTATAATTCCTTCTCTTAAAAAAATGGTCTCATAGCTCAGTTGGTAGAGCACTACCTCGACAAGGTAGGGGTCACTGGTTCGAGTCCAGTTGGGACCACCATCCAAAACTTCGTAAAATAGGGCTTTAAAGAGTTTTAAATCACTTCAAAAATAAATTCAATTTTTTCAAAAAGTTGTCAAAAATAGCTATAAATTGACAAGATAATTACACAATAACTACACAACTTTTAATGCAGATAATACTTTTTCACCGTCTTTTTATCAATCCCAGCTTTTTTGCTAATCGAACTAATATCTTGAATAAACTTGATTATGGATTTGCTTTTGAGGAGATTAAAAAGGGAATAATTGATGTTTATGGAAAATAACGGTTAAGTTTTAAAGCTTAACCGTTAGATAAGACTCTATTCGTGAATAGTCTATTTTAACTTTTATTCTCATATTTTTTTCCTATAAAATTAAATTTAATGACACGAAATACCAGTGGCAATCCATTCTTCATTAGCTTTAATCATAGGCATTTCACATACGCCCGTTGCTATTTTTAAAATCTGGACTTGTTTTCCCTTTTTTTCATATGAATTCACTAATGTAATTGAGGTTATTGGTTCATTTGTATATTGACTGGCAATATTTTTGACAACATCTTCAGGGGGATTAGTCGCACCTTTGTATGTAAAAATACCAATACCAATTTAGACATAATTGTTAGGAAAAAATTACGTGTGTCATGCTTATCAATTTTCATATCTGCGTGTATTTTAACTTCTAGTCCATCGAGGAGTTTTCGCATCTTGTCAGAGTATATCTTTTTGGTTAAATTAGGAAAAATTTTTCCCCTGCCATTAGTTTAGTCTATCAACAAATAATACCTTGACATTGTGTATCTAAATGGATACAATCGTTTCATGTATAAAGTTCAGCAAACCCATAAATTTTCACAGTGGTTGATCAAGCTCAAAGACATTAAAGCTCGTATCGCTATTGCCCGTCGGTTGGAACGTGCTCAAGTTGGTAATCTTGGAGATGTAAAATCTGTAGGTGAGAATATTTATGAGATGCGTGTAGATTTAGGTCCTGGCTATCGGCTTTATTATACGATTAGGGGCGATGAAGTGATCATCTTGTTGGTTGGTGGAGATAAATCAACGCAAACTAAAGACATCGAAAAAGCTAAAACGATGGCAAAGGAGATTTAAAATGGAAACACAATTAACCCCATTTGATATGGCACAATACCTTGACAGTGATGAAGCAATTGCTGAATATCTTTCACAAGTACTGGAAGAAGGTGACACAGATGAGCTTATAGCAGCTATCGGTCATATTGCCAAAGCTCGTGGGATGAGTCAAATCGCCAACGAAACGGGTCTTGGGCGTGAAAGCCTCTATAAAACGTTTGCACCAGGATCTAAGCCTCGATTTGATACCGTGGCTAAAGTGGTGCGCTCACTGGGTCTGCATTTCCAAGTAACGCCATTGCAAGCCTCCTGATCTACAATTATTATCCCTGTTTGTGATAACTAAAAAAGCAAGTAGAAAAGTAAGTTAGATTCCTATATATTCCGTTAAATACACTGACTTTTCTGTTGAAAGCCCTATATAGGGCTTTAACAGCCTTAAATCCCTCATTCTTTTATTATGCTGAGGTAAACTTAACTTTTAAAAGGGCACGTTACCCACTTGGAAAAGAATGGTCTGCATTCACCCAAAAGGCACTTCGCCCACTTGGAAAGTGGGGATGAGTGGATTACGCCTACTCATAATGAGTCCACATCATTAAAATTTTAATCGCTTTTTCTTCTTCTATAACCTGATAAACAAGACGATGTTGTTTATTGATTCGTCGTGAAATAGCCCCTACTAAATCCCCTTGAAGAAACTCAAATGACGGAGGATAGATATAGGGATCATTGCTGATAAGCATCAGCAATTCTTCTACTTTTGGTTTAAGGTTAGATTCTTTTATTTTTTTAGCATCTTTTTGCGCACGCTTTGTAAAATAGAGTTCGTACATTACCATTCAATCTTTTTTGAGCACTCATTGAGTGGTATTTTTAATCCATCCATTAAATCCTGTTTATTTTGAGAGTTAAGGGATAAAAAATCGGTATCGCTTTGTGATTGTATTTTTTCTTTGAGAAATAAAATAAAATCAAGGACTTCTTTTTGAGTGATAAGCGGTAATACGCTAAGTTCATCATAGATTTTTGTTTGTAACATTGTCATCTTTTTTTCTCCTCTTTCAAATTCACCTTATTTTATCATACATCGAACTAAGAGAAGATGAGAGTATTAACGTTTGGCTAGGCTACATGTCGAATGGACTGCATTTATCCAAAGGGCACTTCGCCCACTTGGAAAGTGGAGATGAGAGGGCGCAAGTGTTAAAGAACAGCATTTACCGTATTATTAAAATTCAATATATCATTTCCAACT
>JAABPY010000183.1 GCA_011391735.1 Sulfuricurvum sp.
TTGGTGTTCAGCAAGAGCAACGAAAACTTGCCCTCGATGCGCAGGATATGGAAGGCTTACGTATTTTGATCGTAGATGACAATGCGAATGCGAGAGAAATCGTCCAGAATATCCTTGAATCTTTCAAGTTTAAGCCTACCGCCGTTGATGGTGGGGAGGCAGCAATTATTGAATTAGAATCGGCACAACGTCAAAGCAACCCTTATGGATTAGTGCTAATGGACTGGATGATGCCTGGAGTCGATGGGCTTGAGACGATTAAACGGATACAAAAGAATAGTAATCTCTCTCAAACGCCCGCTTTTGTCATGGTTACCGCCTTTAGTCGCGATGATCTACTCCAAAGTGCCCAAGGGGTTCATCTTGATGGCTTATTAGTAAAACCCGTAAGCCCCTCTACACTTTTGGATGCTATTTTAAATGCCCTTGGCAAGGAAGCGTTCCAACGCACACGCAAATACGAAAAGCACGTTAATGCTCAAGATGCTATTGAATCCCTTCAGGGATCGTATGTGTTATTGGTAGAAGATAATGAAATAAATATGGAACTAGCATTAGAGTTGCTCCAAAGTGCAGGGATAAAGGTGGATACTGCTACGAATGGTGCCCAAGCGGTGGAAAAAGTTAAGCTTACCGATTATGATGGAGTATTGATGGATTGTCAGATGCCAATTATGGACGGTTTTGAAGCCACCCATCAAATACGTCAAGACCCCCACACTAAAGATCTCCCCATCCTCGCTATGACAGCGAATGCTATGGTGGGTGATAAGGAAAAATGTATCGAATGGGGGATGAATGATCATATCCCCAAACCGATTGATGTAACACAACTGTTTATTACTATGGCACGTTGGATAAAACCTGTCCATACAGACACTTCCATTTTACCCCCGTATAATGACACAGAAACACTTCCTAACATTCCTGAACTTGAAGTCAATAACACCTTAATACGCATGGGAGGAAACATCAAATTGCTCCGTAAACTCATCGGTCGCTTTAGTGAAACCCAAGCGGATGTTATTGTACGGATTAAAGAGGCACTTGCATCGGATAATATCAAAGTCGCACTACTTGAAGTACATACGTTCAAAAGTCTTGCGGGAACCATAGGGGCTGTACAAATAGCCGATAACGCACAAATACTCGAAAATATGTTCAAAAACAATACGACACAAGGGCGTGATGAGGCAATTGATACATTAGAAATTGATCTTATTAACCTTTTATCAAAAATTCATTCTGTCTACGGTACACCATTCGAAACAATTCATCACTCCGAAAATGGGCGAATTATCATGGATAAAGAGACATTAACAACCAAGCTTCAACATTTCAACAAGCAACTCATAGAGTTAGATGCGGATGCTACAACGACCCTCATTGAACTGCATGATGAACTAAGTGAATTTAAAGAGATGAAAAAGATACAAAAATTGGTCAATGAGTTTGAATATGAAGATGCGCAAAAAGAGCTGCTACGACTAGCAGATACATTAGAGATCTCCATTTCGGCTTAAATACGACCTCTATTAATCTCTTCTCTTGAAGCTTTTATTAACGATTGTATTTTAGGATCATCACTTACTACCCTATCAAGTAGTTGTAATGCTTCATCAGGTTTACCGCTGTGATATAAAAGTATCGCTAGATTGTTCAATGCAAGAGGATGGGAAGGGTTTAACGCTAAAAGCTTGCGATAATTCTCCTCTGCTTCAACCCAATGCGAAATGTTAAACTGGGCATTCGCCAATGCAAAAAGGATATTTACATCATTGGGCCAACGTCTCAGCGCACTTTGATACGAGACAATAGCCTCCTCGCCATTTCCCATTTTTTCAAATTCATACACTGCACGCAAAAATGTTTTTGATGAAACCGATACAGGAAGCTCCTTGGGTGGCAAAAGGACAATGCCCCAGTTATCACTTCGTTTCCACAGTGCGGCGAAGGTTGCAAGGGAGACGGCTTCATTTGGCTCATTTGAAAAATGGACGAGTATGGTTCGTTTCTCTTCATCATATCCGATCACGGGCGCATAATGCCAAAGGGGATGCCATGAAAAACTGCGGTTGACCAACACAATAACGGGATGATGGGCAAGAAGCTCTGCAAAGAGTGCTTCAAACGTTGGTTCCAAGGGGTAAGCAATCAAACCATTAGCACGTGCGGCGATCGCTAACTCTATTTGTAATGTCCCCCCTTTTGCAGGGATGAGCGTTCGTTTATCCAGTTCTGACGTAGACAACTTTTGGTTATAAGGGGTTGTCGATTGCCAATAGGACGAAACCATTTCAATAGATGTTGAACCGCACAATTCTGAACGGGGAGAGATAAAAGGGATATCGATGGAAGAGGATGGATAATGTTGTTTCGAGGGAAACGGATCTTTGGGGGCGCAACCCGTTGCCATTATTGTGGCAACGAGTGGGTAAAAGAATAAATGGTAATAGTTCGCCATGACATTAACGCAATGAGCGAGTAAAACCAAATACCTTTGTAAATCCAAGAATATCGGTAATCAATAGGACGACAAAAACAAAAACAACAGCACCTACGATACCTCCAAAATCACCACCAGCTGGTAATGTATCGATTTGGGACGAGATTTTTGATACCTCTTCATCGCTCATTAATGCGACTCTTGTCTCTACCATTTTGGGGTCAACGCCCATAGCTTGAAATGATTTCGCAACATCCTCACGAGCAACGAATTGACTCACTTTTTCGTGTGACGAAACCAATACCGATTGTTCTAAAACTGCCTCCGTTGAAGCCATTTGAGCCCATGAAACTTGGGCAAACAATGTTATACTCAACACGAATGATAAAATTATTTTTGACATCTATTCTCCTTTAAGGTAATGATCGGTTACTTATTAAGATCGAGGTTACGATCAGGGTATTTTTCTTGAAAAACACGTTCGCTTTCATTCATCCCTTCTTTCCCTTCAATAACATCTTGTCTCCCTTGTTGTACTTTTTCTTTTCCAACCGTCATATCATGATCCCCGCTTTTAATAAGCTCTTTTCCATCTTGAATCATCTCTTCACCACTGTGTTGAAGCTTGGATCCACTGTCCCATTCTTTGGCAATACTCTTTTGATCTGCCCCTATTTTTTTCTCATCGGCTGCGTGCATACGCATAATATCCGCAGTTGTAGGTGATTTGGCAACACACCCAGAGAGGGTAATGATGGCAAGAGCAGTAAGGGTAATTTGGCTAAATGTTTTCATGGTATATCCTTTAAGTTGTTTTTTTATAGAGAGTATTATCGATTGTATTCTCCTATTAGGATTAAAAATCGAGTCGTAGTCCAAAGTACCATGCGTCGTTATAGGTGACATTATGACTTTTAACATCCGTATCAATATTACGATACCCCACTTCAACACGTCCATTATGAATGGGCTCTATATCAAGATGGATACGGGTTTCTAAGTATTCATCCCCATCATGAAATGTCAATACGGAAGGGGCATAATACAAAGCACCACCAAGATAAACAGGGAAGGCAGTGGTCAATGGCAATTTCATCTCTGCTTCCAACCCAAGAGGAACAGCAGCATAACGATGGGCATCAAATTTAGTATATTCCCCCTTAATCCCTAGACCCAAGTTTAACCCAGAAACACCTTCCACTGGACGCATCACCATAAAAGATATTTCCATTAATGGGTCTATATTTCCGATTCTGTCGCTGTTGCTTGCATCACCATTTAAGATCCGTGCCCCAAAATATGCACCATTTGATGCACCACCCATTTGTGATAAATCAAGACGAATCTGACCCTCAACCTCTTTGTTGTTTAGATTTAATTCTGCCTGATTGGCAGCAAATGATGCGCTGCTCATTATAGCACACAAAATAATTTTTTTTACCATAACATCTCCTTTTATAGCTAAATTTTTCTATTTCTGACGTCAATCTCAACGTCGGTTTATTCGTAGAGTTCTAACTCAATACGGCGATTTTCTGCCCGTCCAGTTTTAAGCATGTTGCTCATAATTGGCATACTTTCACCTTTGCCTATGATCGCTATACGATCGGCTTCAATGCCTTGCGCGACTAATGCCTCTTTTACCCTTTCTGCCCGTTTTTCTGAGAGTATTTGATTGTTTTCTGGCGTACCAATACTATCCGTGTGACCCGTTATGGTAACTTTATAGAGAGGATTTTCTTTCATGAATACGACAAAAGCCATGATTTCTGACGTTGCCGTTGAATCAATGTGATCAGAGTTAAATACAAAATGATCATTAATTGTCGCTTTTATAGGGCATCCATTTTCATCGACTTTATACGAAGAGGGTGTCTTGTCACATTGATCGTTTTGATCCAAAACACCATCATTGTCACTATCAAGCGTTGCGGTAACCACAGGTAGAGGGCATCCGTTTTTATCTATCTTAGAGCCAGAAGGGGTATTTTGACACTGATCGTTTTGATCCAAAACACCATCTTTATCGCTATCAACTATTGTTGCAACTTCAGCTTTAGGACATCCATTTTTATCTACTTTAACGCCAGAAAGGGTGTTTTTACACTGATCATTTTGATCCAAAACACCATCTTTGTCGCTATCTATTGCTGTGGAAGAGGCTGATTTTTTACCCGTGGCAGAAGGGGTAGAAACCGCAACAATAGCTTTCTGTCTATTTTCACCAAACGCAAACGTAAATCCTCCCATAAGAAGCAAGTTATTATCAACATTGCTATTATTTAATTTTAACATTTTGATTGCTTCTAATTTAAAAGCTACATTTTTTGCTAGATCAAACTTTAGTCCTATACCTGCATCCGCAAAAATACCCCCATGATTTTCGAAGGCACTATTACTCATCGATTCATAGCCAGCTCCTACTTTGAAAAATGGGGTAACACCATTCCCTTTTTCAAACGCATACACACCGTTAAGCGCAGATCGAACAACGTTCGTTTTTCCACTGTCATACTTATAATCGGCTTTACTGTAAGAAAACGACAATTCAGGTTTGAATACCGATTCAAACCCGTTGTATTGCATTTGTCCACCGTAAGTGCTATAGTCATCCAAGTACTGCCCATCATCAGGAAGGGTATAACCTGCCATTGCACTCATTTCATAGTTATAATCATTTGCACCCAATAGCGTAGTGGCTAAAAGTGCCGAAAAAGCCCATGTGTATCTCATTGTATTATCTCCCTTAATTCAAATATTAATGCCAAAGTAACCTCGCCCCCAAGGGCGATTTAGTGTGTTATATGACAAAACAGTACAACCCATCATTTTATGTATTGACAAGCATTACCAATCTTTAGGGTTGGGTAATCGCATTGCTTTGTAAGGTAACCGCTGTTTGTGCTAACATTCGACCATTTGCTGATGCCCCAGTAAGCATAGCAATATTTGTTTTTGCTAATAGTATCCCCTCAAAATGAGAGTTCGTACCCAACGTCACGGTACCAGCTACTTGCCAAAAGATATTCTTAGCTTGAGCGCCACCCGTTAGGATAATTTTATTGGAATTGAGATCAAGCTTATTGGCTATTTGGAAAATCCAAACGTCGTTTGCTCCCCCATTTAACGTAAGATCCGTAGTAATCGTCACATCTGTGCCCCACGTATAGGTACCTGCCACTAAGGTTTTATTGGCAAGGATTCCTCCTCCAAGATTTAAATTACCGACACCCACACCAGCAGCTCTTCCAACAGCAGCGGTGTAGGCAATTTCCATATCACTAATTGCCCTCGTCAAATAAACGGGAGTTGGGGGTACCATATCCGCACCATATATTTTCCCCGTTACAAGAGGGGATGTCGCATAAGTAGCACCCGCTGTTAAAGTACCAAATCCAGTTATATAGCTTGTAGCCGCAGGACTAACCCCAATATCACCATTAATAGAACTTCCTACTGTTGTCGAAACGCCCGCTTTGGTTAATATCGCAAAATTTCCTGCCGTTGCAAGAAAAATTGGTGTTGGACCTGAACCTTTGATAACGGTTACGGTATACAGTGCCGTTGATCCATTAGCAGCCGTGACAATATAATCAACAGGTGTTGTGAAATCATTCATGGTTGCAGTACTTGTTTGATCGACAATTCCTACTTTTACGTTCGTCCCTGTGGTCGTGAATGTGGCTATAAGAGCCGTTACATCTGTACCGGGAAGGAGACTCACCGTTATTGTTTTTGACGCTTCATTAATAATGCCAACGGAATTAGGTTGTCCTGCAAACGCAAACGCATTCATTGTTTTATCACTATTTGCCGCTATTGTTACCGTGACCCTATAGGTTGCTGTTGAACCGTCACCTGCCGTTACAACATAGGAAACGGGGGAGGTAAAATTGTTGACCGTTGCGGTGCTGGTTTGACTATTCGTCCCCACCTTAACACTGTTTCCTGTTGTAGCGAAAGTCGCCGTAAGTGCCGTTACGTTCGTTTTGTAAGGTACCGTTACCGCAATGGTTTTTGCCGCTTCATCAATAACACCTGACGCTCCTGTATAGCCACTAAAGGAATACGTGCTGATCGCTTTTGCGGAGTTTGGCGCTATGGCTACGGTGACTGTATACGTTGCCATCGATCCATCCGCTGCCGTTACAATATAGGCAACGGGGGAGGTGAAGTCATTGACCGTTGCGGTACTGGTTTGACTATTCGTCCCAACTTTAACACTGTTTCCTGTTGTGGTGAACGTTGCCACAAGCGCCGCTACATTGGTGCCGTAGGGTACCGTTACCGCAATAGTTTTTGCCGCTTCGTTCACCACTCCTAATGCTCCCGTATATCCAGCAAACGAATAGCTACTCATCACATTCGAAGAACTTGGTGCTATGGCTACGGTTACCGTATACGTTGCCTTCGATCCATCCACTGCCGTTACAACATAGGCAACGGGAGAGGTGAAATTATTAGCGGTTGATCCACTTGTTTGAAGCGTTGTCCCCACTTTTGCGCTAACGCCTGCTGTGGAAAACGTGGCTACAAGTGCCGTTACATTGGTTTTATTGGGTAACGTTACCGTAATTGTTTGTGCTGATTCATTGATAATACCTGCTACTTTAACAAGTGAATAGGCAATGAAATTCTTTTCACTCGTTGTCGCTTGTCTTACTGTTACGGTATACGTGACTGTTGCACCACTACTTGACGTTGCTTTATATTCAACTGGGGCTGTAAAATTATTGGCGGTTGATCCACTTACTTGATCTACCGAGCCAATTTTTAGCGTCGCTGCATCGGTTGTGAATGTTGCGACTAAGCTTGAAATATTAGCATCCGAAGGAACGGTTACGGCAATGCTTTTTGTTGTTTCATCAATAACGCCTAATGCACTACCAATAGAATAACTGGTAATGGCAGTAGACTTATAGCCATTAGGTGCCCCGCCACTACACCCGCTGATAAATGTATTCATCGCCAATGCCGTAATCAGCACGATTGGATTAAAATATTTTTTGAATATTGACATGTTCATCCCTTTAGTGATCTGTCTTGCGTTTCATCATAAATCCGTTAATAACGAAAATTGACTCTTATAAAGCTAGCTTTTAATCTTTGAAGCCATTTCGCCAAAGGATACTTTTAATGAATCCCATGTAGATTCAACACTCGTTTTCATCGACTCATACCCATCATCTGCTGCTTTTATCAAATCCGAAAGTTTTACTTTTCCCTCATCAATTTTCTGTTCAAGGGCATGAATTTGTTGGTTCATTTCTATTTGTGCATCGGCACTTGCTATAGACGTTTTGGCTTTTAATTTTTCAATATCCGCCTTCCATTCATTAAGTTGTGCCTCTTTTTTTTGTTGATACAGTGCTTTATCATTCATAATATTTCCTTTTTTTTTGCTCTTTAAAGCGGTGACCGTCCCGCAATCTTTCAAATGGGGACACCAATATAGTTGACCTTTTTTTGTCTATTATTCAATGCTCATTTTATTGACGACGTTGTTCACACCTTGAACATCTTCGACAAGCTTGGTAACCAAATCTCGCTCAGCTTCACTTTTAGCTTTACCGCTAAGGATTACTATCCCGTTATTGGTACTTACACTGGTTCGAATAACTCCTGTTGACTTGTGCATCATCAAGGTCATTTTTACTTGTGCCGTAATCGAAGCATCATCGATTTTGTCCCCTATTGTGTTGTCGGCTTTGGCAATCGTCATCTCATTATTAACCCCTTTTACCCCTTCAACATCTCTAACGTATTCCGTGGTGAGTTCTTTTTGAGCTTGACTGCGTGCTTGACCTTTGAGAGTAACCATCCCCTCTTTGACAAAAATATTTGTTTTACTGGCGTTAACATTCGTGTGAAAGACAAGGGCGGTTTGTATTTTCATTTTGACCCACGTATCCGATTTATCGTTTTTGATTACGATAGTGTTCTCCACACTTTTGACTCCGGGTAACGCTTCAACTGTATCTTGCGCCATTGGCTTATGAGACTCATCTAGGACTTCACCCGATAAGGTAACCACTCCATTTTTAGAACTGATTTTGACATTCTCATCTTTGAGATACATTTTATAGACGTAACTTTTTTTGAATGACGACTCAATACGATCATCGGTATCGGATCCAAACAACGGAATAACTGTCGCGATTAAAACCGTTGCTGCGATTGCTGTATTGAGTGCAACATGGCGTTTAATAGGGTTCATTGTTTAACTCCTTGTATCGTGTGAAGGGTTGACGTGACCATCAAGTTTGAGTCTATTTGCACCTTGCTGATTTTTTCCGTTTGAGATGTTTCATTGTCTTTAAACACATTCATACTAATTCCTTTATGGTGTTGATTACCTATCCCGAGAGCTACTCATTCTATTTTAGAACACCGTTTATACCGCTATAGCTAATGTCTTCATGACATCGTGTGAATAGAACTTACTACCATAACCAAATACACCCTTTTCAAATACGATCCAGCATGATCGGCTATAAATAATATTGTATCACAAAAAATATTAAATTTTATATTAAATTACGTAAAATTATTAATATATATTTGTATATATGTAATTTATTACTAATTTTAACAAAAATTTATATATTTAATATACTATTAATTATTATTTATTATGTTACAATATTTAATATTAGTTAAAAGAAGAGTGAAGCCATGAATAATAAAACGACAATCAAGGGGATGGGATCGATCCTGCACGCAAATGGAGTCGCTTTTCGTGTATGGGCTCCCCATGCAAACAAGGTATCCGTAATCGGATCATTCAACGACTGGGACGCCACCTTGCACCCGATGCACTCTGAGGAGAATGGGTATTGGTATGCCGATGTGGCTAAGGCTCATGCCAATGATCAGTATTTGTTTCTCCTCTTTACCCAAAACGGTGAGTTCAAGCGAATCGATCCGTATGCTCGTGAAGTGACAAACTCTGTGGGCAACGCCATCGTTCACGATACCTATTTTGATTGGGAGGGGGACAATTTCACCCTAGTGCCATGGAATGAACTGGTTATTTATGAACTGCATATCGGGACATTCAATGATCAAGAGGGAGTTTATCATAAAGGGGAGTTTTCATCGGTATCCGCACGTTTAGGACATTTAAAAAAACTCGGTATTAATGCCATACAAATTATGCCCATAGGTGAGTTCGCAGGAGAGAAGTCGTGGGGGTATAACCCTGCCCATATTTTTTCAGTAGATGGTGAGTATGGAGGCCCCTTGGCGTTTAAACAGTTTGTCAAGCGTGCTCATGAGGCGGGTATTGCCGTGATACTGGATGTTGTGTACAACCACCTAGGGCCTAGTGATCTTGATTTGTGGCAATTTGATGGGTGGAGTGAAAACGGTCGTGGCGGAATCTATTTTTACAACGATGATCGCTCCATTACTCCATGGGGGGAGACCAGACCCGATTACGGACGCGGAGAGGTTCGTCA
Organism: Sulfuricurvum sp.; assembly: GCA_011391735.1. Taxonomy (GTDB): domain Bacteria; phylum Campylobacterota; class Campylobacteria; order Campylobacterales; family Sulfurimonadaceae; genus Sulfuricurvum. The sequence goes on from JAABPY010000183.1 coordinate 9,907, forward strand.
GTACCTTTTGGATAATGTTATGATGTGGCTTGAAGAGTATCATGTCGATGGTATCCGCTTCGATTGTACCCAACTTATCCGTACAATCAATGTTTCCACACTGCAAGATCTCCCTGATGGATGGAGCCTTCTTCAGTGGATGAATAGCCAAATGACACAAAAATTTCCTGGTCGTATTGCCATTGCGGAGGATCTTCAAAACAATAGATGGATCACCAAAGAAGTCGGTGCGGGGGGAGCTGGGTTTGCCTCTCAGTGGGATGCCATGTTTATTCATCCCATACGTCAAGCGGTGGTTACCCCCCAAGATGAGCAGCGATCTCTCGATGCTATCCGTGATGCCATTGTATATCGCTATAACGATGATGCCTTTGATCGGGTTATCTATAGCGAATCGCACGATGAAGTAGCCAACGGTCATGCTCGTGTACCGCAAGAGATCAATCCCAATGACCCCAAAGGGTGGTATGCCCAAAAACGTTCGACATTAGCTGCTGCCATGGTCTTTACCTCCCCTGGCATCCCTATGATTTTTCAAGGTCAAGAGTTCCTAGAGGGGGGATGGTTTCGTGACACCGTTCCTGTTAATTGGGATCAATGTGCTGAGTTTCACGGTATTGTTCGTCTCTATGGGGATCTTATACGGTTGCGTACAAACCGTGAGGGTTTCACCCGTGGTTTGTGCGGACAGTTTACACAAGTCTATCACCTCAACAATGAACGAAAAGTGATTGCATATCATCGCTGGGACAAGGGTGGTGTTGCGGATGACGTTGTGATTGTGGCTAATTTCTACCAAGAGGTACAAAATGACTACATCATCGGTTTTCCAGCCCAAGGAGCTTGGAAACTTCGTTTTAACAGCGATTGGGAGGGGTATAATGATGATTTCAGAAACCATCCTAGCACCGATATTATCGCCCAAGAGGGTGAGCATGATGGGCTCCCCTTTCATGCTATGGTTTCTATTGGCTCTTACAGCGTAGTGATTTTTTCACAATCATAAAGCGTTTCTCCTTGTGTGCCGTATGCGGTATAAATCTTTGCTAAAAGATTAATAAGGTCAATGTCTAAATGGTGGATTACTTCATCACGCCCTTGTACTCTATTATTTTTACACATATCTTCTAGTATTTGCGCGTGCGTTTCTAATGCGGTAGCCCCTATCGTTCCCGCAAGGTTTTTGAGTGCATGCGCTTCGAGTCTTGCCTTTTCTATATTATCAAACGCAAGCGCTTCTTTAATCCGTACCACAACATCCGCTTGCGTTTGACCAAAGCGACAGATGAGTTGTCGAAGCAGTTTGGTATC
>JAABPY010000184.1 GCA_011391735.1 Sulfuricurvum sp.
GTCGGTGCTGCAGGCGCTGTTGTATCCTTAGCAGGGGTATCGCTACCACCGCCGCCAGCGGCAAGGGCAACTCCCCCACCTACAGCTACGGCGCCCAAACCAATTCCTACCATTGCCATTGTTGAAAGCCCTGTAGAAGCAGCTGCTGTCGTACTTGCTACGGCAACAGGTTCAGTCGCAACAGCAACGGTTGCTGGAGAACTTACGATTTCCATCGATCCCGTATCACTTGCTACTGAATAATCGACATATCCACCACTGGCATCAACACCTGACAATTGCGCCGATACCCCATCCGCGTAATAATCTTCCAAAACCAATGAAGGTTCCGCACTCCCCTCTTCAAAAACACGAAGACTTTTGTCAATTCGTTTAGTAACCATTTTTATCGGTGATTGCCCTGTACTACTGTCCGTAAGAACAATTTTATCACCATTTTGAATGACAACTTTCGATCCTTCAACTATTTTTCCATTTACAACAACTTTCAACATCTGCAACCACCTTTTTAAGAAATTTAATTGACACAGAATTTAATAAAAAAATCCTAAACAATTCATTATTACTTTTTATAACTTAAGATTCAAGAGCAAAAGCTTTTTCACAGATATTATTTCTTTTTAATCTAGTTATCTGTAGAGTTACACCTCATAACTCATAATCCACTCGATGAAAGTTGCCCATTTGAAATTATTACTCCCTTTTTTATTGACACTTTCGTCAACCCTCTGGTGCGCCCCCAATGACGCCAACCTCTCCACCCTTGATCCCCTCATTACCCGTGTCCTTGAAACCCATCCGAAGCTAAGTGCATCACGGATGCAAATCAAAGCGTCCAAAAGTGGAGTGGATGGGGCGAAATGGGGCTATTATCCAACGCCATCGATTGATCTTGGCGGGGGGAAAAACAGTAGCACCTTGGTGCGTCTTGAACAACCTCTTTGGGCAGGGGGGCGAATTGATGCGACGGTTGATATTAGTCTCTCCAAACAACGTGAATCGGAAGTCGCTTTGGATGAAAGTGCGTATACTCTTATCGATAGCCTTCTTCAAACCGTTCAAAACCTCACCCAAGCACGGGGGAGAATTCGTGCTATTACGCAGGGGCAAAAACAGCTTGATGATTTCAATGCAATGCTCAATCGCCGTATCGAAGCAGGGGTCTCATCACTGGCGGATCAAGAGCTTATCAAATCACGTCTTGCCCAAATTAACACCGATCTCACTATTGCTAAAATAGCGGAGAAGACCGCTTGCTCACAACTACGCCTTATCACCGCACAAAGTGACATCTCATGCGCCATTGATGCCGATCGCACCCCATCACTTGATACGCAACTCTCCACCGAAGAGATGATTGCCCAAATGCTTAAAACCCATCCTAGTGTGTTAAAGGCGACGATCCAAATACAAACCGCTGAGTATGAAAGAAATAAGGCAAAAGCAGCACTGTGGCCAACGGTTTCCCTAAGGGCGGAGTACCAAAAAGGGTCGGTTTATACCACCTACGCAACGGAGAACTCTATTATTTATCTCTCTGCACAGATGAATCCAGGAGCAGGGTTCTCCTCTCTTTCAGGAATTGAAGCTTCGGAAGCAACTATCCAACAACTGAAATTCAATAAACTCACCCTCGAACAAGATTTGACCCAAGGGTTATTACGAGACATCGACGATCACCGCTCTGCCCTTGACCGAGTACAGGGGACAAACCTCTCTATTGATGCTTCTCAAAAAGTACTCGAATCGTATGCGCGCCTTTTTCTCGCAGGGAAACGGCAATGGCTTGATCTGGTTAACTCCTCCAAAGAGGTGACTCAAAACAGAATCAATTTAGAAGATCTCCTCGCCACTGCCACCGTCTCAACCTACCGTCTTAAACTCAAAACAGGTGAACTCATCGCACCGCTAGGAAAACAACCATGAGTACACCTCAAACCAAATGGCTCTTAGAAGAGAGTCTTCTTCTGAAAATATCCGGTCGTCATATTCCCCCCCATACAAAAGCGGCACTGGAGGATAAAACACCCAATAAAGCTTTTTATAATGATGTCCTTCACGCCTTTGGACTCGAACGCACCCCATGGCAAAAAGCCCCCTCTGTCATAATGCTCCCGATGCTTTGCCTCGCTCCTGATGCAGAAGTAGGGATAATCTTCGCCCAAGAATCCGATGGGAAATGGACAACAGAGAGTGCCAATATCGTAGAGGGACGTGAAAAATTCCCTGAGGGAACCCTCTTTCGCCCCTTGCGCCCGGGTAAACATGCAGGGAAATTTTCCACTGCCAAAGAGATGTTCAAGAAAGTGGCATTGGAGCAAAAAAGCTCTCTTATTTATGCCGCTATTGCCTCCTTTACGATCAATCTCCTAGCCCTTGGAACCTCTTTTTACAGTATGCAAGTGTATGACCGTGTTATCCCCACACAGGGGACATCCACCCTCGTTGCCTTGAGCGTTGGGGTGTTTATTGCCATCTTCTTGGAGATGCTTGTAAAGGTGTCTCGTTCCTCCATCTTGGATCATGCTTCAAGAAATATGGATATGGCGTATTCCCACACCATCTTTCAACGTCTTCTCAAAATCCGCCTTGACAGTATGCCTCGTAGTATCGGAACGCTATCGGGACAGCTTCAAAGCTACAACTCCGTACGTACCTTTATCTCTTCGGCTGCGATGTATCTTCTTATCGACTTCCCTTTTTCCCTCCTCTTTTTGGCGGTTATCCTCTTCGTTGGGGGGACAAATATGGCGATGATTGTTGTCGGCTTTTTGGTGGTCTCTGTCCTTGTGGGAAGTATGTTCCGTCATAAGATTGATGCCCTCTCCGCGTCGTCGTCTATGGCATCGCACAAAAAGCTAGGACTTCTAGTCGAAACCGTCAATGGAGCAGAGAGCATCAAAGCTTCAGGGTCGGGGTGGAACTCCCTCAACCGATGGAATGCCCTTACCAAAGACTCCATTGATGATGATATTGCGATTCGTCATTACAGTGAACTCTCAAGCTATCTCTCTGCTTTTTTTCAACAACTAAGCTACATTGCCCTTGTTGCCATGGGGGCGTATATCGTAAGTACCAGTACCGAGCTTACCATGGGGGGATTGATCGCTATTACCATCCTCTCGGGGCGTGTCCTTTCTCCTATTGCGATGATTCCCAATCTCTTCGTTCAATGGGGACGGGCTAAAATTTCTATCAAAGATTTGGAGAATGTTTTTGCTCTTCGCAGTGATAACCATGCCATTGAACGACCACTTTCTCCAAGCAGTGTAAGTCCTGCCTATGCTTTACAAAACCTTGTGTTTGAATATCAAGAGAACACTCCCACCGTAACACTTGCGAGCCTTCAGATTCCTGCTGGGAATAAAGTAGGGATTTTAGGGGTGATCGGTTCGGGTAAATCAACACTGTTGAAACTTCTAGCGGGATTGTATGCCCCCAAAGAGGGTAAAATATTTCTCGATGGCTTGGATCTTCAACATCTCTCACGAGAATGGATTGCCAAGAGTATCGGGTATCTCCCCCAATCGACCAAACTCTTCTCTGGAACCCTTCGGGATAATCTGACCTTAGGGATGGTAGGTATTAGTGATGAACAAATCACCGAGGCGTGTAAAAAAACAGGGCTAATGCAACTGGTTAGCTCCTTGCCACACGGACTTGACAGTGCTGTTCCTGAGAGTGGTGAGAGTGTTTCAGGGGGGCAAAAACAGCTTATAGCCATCACCCGTCTCGTTCTCTCCCAACCTGCTGTTTGGCTACTGGATGAACCCACGGCAAGTATGGATGAGGGGAGTGAAAGACGGCTTATTGAGCTGTTGGTAACCCTCATTCGTCCTACGGATACCCTTGTCCTTGTCACCCATAAACCTTCCCTGTTACGACTGGTCAGTCGTCTTATCGTGATGACACCGCAAGGGATCGCCATGGATGGACCACGCGATGCCGTCCTTCAAAAACTCTCAACACCCCAACAACCCGTACAACAAGGAACCCCATCGTGACCTCTAATAATCTTCCTTACCTCTCACGGCTTCATCCATTGACGATTATTTTCGGAACCCTCTTTTTGGTTCTTGTCCCTTTTTTAGTGTGGGCATCCTCTACCTCGCTGAATCAAATCTCCCATGCCTCAGGACAAGTAATTGCCGCTGCTAAAACACAGCAGATTCAAGCTGCCAATGATGGAGTTATCCAAGAGGTGTATGTCAAAGAGGGGCAAAGTGTTAAAAAAGGGGAGATCTTAGCCATGCTAGAGAAATCCCAAGCACAAGCCGCCCATGATGATAGTATCGCCAAAGTTGCCGCACTCCAGGCAACCTTGGTACGTCTCAAAGCCGAAGTGTTCGGACGCCCTCTAGTCTTTCCCCCATTAGTGCATCAGTACCCCGATTTTATGGCAAACCAAACAGAACTGTTTCATCGACGACAACAAGCCCTTAACGATGAAGTCTCCGCTCTCAAAGATTCCCTTAAACTCGCCCAAGATGAGCTCGATCTCAATCTCCCCCTCCTTAAAACAGGAGACATCGGAGCAACGGAGATTATTCGACTTAAGCGACAAATTGCTGATCTCAATGGGCAGATTTCCAATAAAAAGAATAAATATTTCCAAGACTCCCAAGCCGATATGACCAAAGCCGAAGAGGATCTCTCCACCAAAGAGCAAGAATTAGCTGATCGTGACGTAACCTTAGAGCGTACTAGTATCACCTCCCCTATGAATGCTGTCGTTAAAAACATCCTCCTAACCACCCAAGGGGCACGGGTTCGTCCCGGAGATGTGATTATGGAGCTAGTACCTGCCAATGACACCCTCCTTGTGGAAGCCAAACTCGCCCCTTCGGATCTCTCCTTTGTGAAAATAGGGCAATTGGCTGCGGTGAAACTCGATGCGTATGATTACTCTATTTATGGTATTTTTCATGGAAAAGTATCGTATATCAGTCCCGATACATTGGTTGAAAAAACACAACAGGGGGATAAATTCTATTTCAGAGTACTGATCGCCCTAAAGCCTGATGAGATGATTACCAAATCAGGGAAGAAGATTGTCATGACTCCGGGAATGACAACTCAAGTGGATATTACGACGGGAGAGAGAAGTGTCCTTACCTATCTTGTTAAGCCAATTGCGAAGACGTTTTCGGAATCGTTGCATGAGAGGTAAGGTTAGACTTTAACATCCAATAGATGAAGTGGCTTAGGAGCCTCTTCATGAGGCGATAGTTCTCTATGCTTCTTTGGACGTCGATCCTCTTGCTCTGACTGCTCTTTTGTGTGTTCACGATCACTGTCGACACTGTGGTTCTCCTCGGTTGGGCGAACCTCTTGGAGTTCGTTATTTTTATTATTGGCGGCGGTTGCGGCGGCTAGGGATTGAAGATCAAAGCGGTTTAGCATTGCCGTCTTTTCACTTGCCACCCCTGCCATTTGTTGGTTGGAGTAGATCACTCCACCAATGGGACCAATATCTGCCATACGAAACCCCCTATTTTTTTTCTACGCTCACCGTTTTATAATTGGTATAGAGGACATTTGACCCCTCTTGTACCCTTACTTCTCGTCGTGGGGTATAATCGACCAAATAGGTTCCTTTTTCAAATACGGAAAAATCGACACACAGTTTTGCTGCCGCTTCGAGGATGGTTTGGGGGAGTTGTTGTTTATCGGTGGTGATGATAACGTGGGCACTTGGGCGGTCTTTTAGGTGGAGCCAAATGTCACGGGCACGGGAACGTTGTAGCAGTTCACTATTCCCCCGTTCACTTTTCCCCAGTGAGACTTTTATCCCCTCTATCCAAAACTCTTCGATACCATCTGAAACTTTGGTATGGGCTTTGGTTTTGCTCCCTGCAACTTTGGGAGGGAAGAGGCGGGTGATCTCTTCAGGCGTTTGCGCTTCACGGATGGTATGGGCGAAGAGTTCCAAATGGCGGATTTTTTCGGTGAGATTTTCTCTCTCTTGAAAGAGCCCCAACGCTTTTTGCTTCCCCTTTTTGGAACGTTTGAAAAAGGTCTCCGCCATTCGTGCACCGGCATGACACTCTGGGGGGATCGTTATTTCAAGAGGAGTTCCATCGAAATCGTTAAGTTTTAATACCGTTTCATACCCTTTGATCGTGTGCAGATTCGCCAAAATAAGATGCCCGTAATGTTGTGCGGTGCTTGACTCTTCCAACAATTTCTCTTCATCCGAGAGAGCATCTAAATGCTTTTTGAGCTGTTGTGCTCGCTTAGTGATTAATGACGATTTCTCTTTTTTGAGTCTCTCCAATCCAAAGGCAGCATACTCATCGTAGGTATGGCGCAAAAATGCCTCAACATCTTCGATGGGATAAAAGACGGGGGTAAACGTAGGAGGGGGTGGATTGGTCAATACCTCCCCAACGCGGACACTACGGACAGAAACCATCTCATCAATATGACGCAACGCTTCCAGCACAATCTCCTCTTTATCAAGGAGGATCACATTCGTATACTTCCCTGTAAATTCGAATTGTAAAATCGTCGTTTCGCTCTTGTATGAACCGTTTGTTGTTGCCACGATACGGACTATCTTATCGTTGTTGTGCATCGTGATGGATTGAATGGAGGAGCGGTTAAGCCGTTTGGCGAGGAGGACATCAAAAGGGGCTTGATAAATTTTGGTACGTTTTGTATTGGGGGCACTGAAAATTATCGGATTATCCCGTCGCATATCAAATGTCCAAGCGGTGTTTTTGTCAAATTCAATGACGATCTGAGTATCGTTCACACGGTAAATGCGTTCGATTTGGTGGAAGGGTTGCATAAATGCGATGAGTTGAAAGAGGTGAGAGTGTTTCATAAAAGTGTTATTTCCTTGATTAAGTGTGATTGTAGCATATTTACGAAGCGACGCAACTTAGTTCCATTTAGCGGTAAGATAGGCTATAATTTGCCCCTAATTAAGACAGATAAAGGCGAATACGTATGCATGCACCTCGCGGGTTTGGTAGAAACTATTTTTCTCTTGCTGCCATTCAAGCGTACGCCTCTGAGGTGCGCCTTCTCCAAAACATTACCCGTATTGAGTGGATATGCCCTGTATGTCCTGTGTATACCCTCTCCGCCCTCTCCCCTCCCGATAACGATTGATTTTTAAACACCACCAAAAATTAATACTTATCACAAGGATACTTATGTTCAAAAAAACAACTCTCTCTCTTATTGCCGCCACAACCTTAGTTGCTTCTGCCGATACCCTTACATTAGAGCCCCTCGTCGTTACAGCGACCAAAACCGAACAATCGCTTAAAGAGACGACAGCCAATGTCGCTATCATCACCGCCCAAGAGATACAGGAGAGACACTACACGACCGTTACCGAAGCGTTGAACTCCCTTGCAGGAATTAGCTTTGTCAGCAATGGAGGATTGGGACAAGCTACTTCTCTCTATATACGTGGATCGGATAGTAAACGTACCCTTGTCCTCATCGACGGACTCCGTTACAATGATCCAACGGGATTAACGGGTGCCCAATTAGAGAATCTTATGATTACTGATATTGAGCGCATTGAAGTGGTTAAAGGCTCGCAAAGCGGTGTGTGGGGAGCTGATGCCAGTGCTGGCGTTATCAACATCATCACCAAAGGGGCGCAAAAAGGGGTTCACGGAAGCCTATTGGGTGAGGTTGGCAGTTTCAATACGAAAAAATACGGGGCAAGTGTCTCGTACGCAACCGATAAATATTACCTTAAAGCAACCTCTGCGGTTGTCGATACCAACGGTTTTAGTGCTCAAGCTCCACATGGTGTTGATCTCAAGACCCTCGAAGATGACGGCTACAAAAATACAACCACCTCGTTCAAAGGGGGATATAAAATCAACGATACCAATAAAGTTGACCTAGCCCATACCATTATCGACGTACAAACAGCCAGTGATCCCTACACCAATCCTAATGGTATCTATAACGGTACGACCAAAGATACCTTCTCGGTAGTGAATTTTAACCATATTGACAGTTTCAATGAAGTGAACTTTTACGCCAAACGTTCCACCTTTGAACGACGCTATTTGCAAGATAGCTACAGTCCAGCATTTGACGGGAATGTGAATGAGTATGGATTAACATCCAAAATCCCGTATCAAAATGGTGATTTCCTCCTCATCGGTGCCGATATAAAAAGCTTTGAACAGCTCAACGATTTGAATAAAAAATACAGCAACAAAGGGGTGTTTGTCACCAACAGCAATACCTTTAACGACACAACAACCCTCACCGAATCGGTACGTGCCGACACTTATGATGCGTTCAATAACAAAACGACGGGGAAAATCGGGGTAAAGCATTTCTTTGAAAAAGAGCTCTATGTCTCTTCGAACTACGGTACAGCGTACAATGTTCCGACGATTTATAATCTTTATGCACCTGCTTCCGTGTACGGTCCCATAGGTAACAGTAACTTGACTCCTGAAAGTACCAAAAGTTTTGACGCATCCATCGGATACAAAGGGGTTGTCCTCACCTATTTTTATACTACCGTTGACAATATGATTGATTACAATAATGGATACATTAATATTTCAGGAACCTCTATCCTCAAAGGTTATGAAGCAGAGTATAAAAAAGAGATACTTCCCAAAACACTTCTCTCTTTGAACTACACCCAACTCAACGCCAAAGACAAAGATGGGATTGATTTACTACGCCGTGCCAAAGAAAATCTAAAATTTGGGGTCGATTATTATGGGTTTGACAAACTCCATTTAGGGCTATTTGGAGAGTATGTCGGAACACGCACAGATATTCAGTATAATCCAGATTGGACGACATCAAAAATGGAAACAGGAAAATACACCATTGCTAATGCTATCATCAACTATGAGCTCTCCAAAACGCTCAGTGTGTATGGTAAAATCGATAACATCACCGATAAATATTACCAAACGGTTACGGGCTACGCAACAAGCCCCCGTGCCGTTTATGCAGGGTTGAAAGCCTCCTTTTGATGAAATTGTTTTTTCTTCTCCTTCTATGGGTTCCGTTATTTGGGGTTGAGCGTATTATCGCTCTCAGCCCCGCCATCAATGAGATGATTTTTACCCTTGATAATGGGAACAAGGTCGTTGGGAATACCGAATATTGTACCACTCCCAAAGAGGCAATTCGAAAGCCAAAAGTGGGGGGGTACTTCTCCCCGTCGCTGGAGAAAATAGTGGCACTCTCCCCCGATTTGGTCATAATGCAAGATAACGATCTCCCCCTCACCCAAAAGCTGACGCAGCTAGGGATCAAAACAATGGTGCTTCACATCGACACCATCGACTCCATCAAAAACGCTTTTTTCACAATAGCCCAACCCTTGCACGCCCAAGCCAAAGCAGCTCGTATCGTCCAAAAAATAGATAAATCACTATTAGGATTAAAAGGAGTTGTCAACAATAAAAAAATTCTCATCGTCATCGGCTCCCCCACCGATCTCTCCAAAGAGATCTACGTAGCAGGGCAAAATCTCTATTTTGATGAAATTATCGAAGCCAGCGGTAATGTGAACGCATTGCAAAGTAGCCGAAAAGGGCAACCCGTCCTTAATCTCGAAAAAATTCTCACCATGAATCCTGATATTGTGATTATTCTAGCCCCCTTGATGAAAGAGCGACATATCACACGAGAAATGGTTCTAGCCCCGTGGCGCAATCTCCCGATCAATGCCTCCCGAACTCGCTCTATTTTTATCGAAAAGGGTGAGTATGCTGGGATCCCCAGTGATAGGGTGATCCGTTTTATTGATGATTTTGGTGGGATTTTACGTGAAACTAAACATTAACCACCTCACCACCCACTACCTACGTGACATCTCCTTCACCCTTGAGGATGAAAATCTTGTGATCCTAGGCTCCAACGGTGCAGGAAAAACGACCCTTGCCAAAGCAATTGTCAATCTAGTCGAAAACAGTGCCGTCACGATTGATAATACCAAACTCTCCGAAATGTCGGCGAAAGAGCGGGCGAGGGTTGTTAATTTCGTCCCCTCGAAATTGGAAATTTTTGATGAGTACATTGATGTTCACGAATTTTTGGAACTGAGCCTCTTAAACGACACCCCCTATGAGGAGATAGAGAAGGTTTTGAACCGTTTGGAAATTGACCACTTGAAACACCAATCGTGCAGTGCCATTAGCAGTGGGGAGAGTCAATTGGTTTTGTGTGCGAGTGCCTTGTTGCAAAATGCCACCCTTACCCTTTTCGACGAACCCAACGCCAATCTTGACAGCGACAAGAAGATAAAGATTTTTGAGCTATTGAAAAACGACGACCGTTTCAAAATCGTTATTACCCATGATCTGAATTTGGCGTTCAAACTGGGGTTTAGGGTGGTTTTTTTACAAAAGGGCTCTATTGTTTATGACGGACGTTGTGAAGACTTTTTTGAAGAAGAAAATCTCAATCGACTTTTTGGAAATTCGATTCGACGGGTGGAGAATTTTTTTATGGTGAATTACCAATGAAGCTCTTTATTTTACTCTTGGCACTCATCATTTTGGCAATTGCCCCTTTTATCGGAGAGACCGCTTTGAATGTTCACAAAATTCTCGATCCTAATGCGATGGAGCATCTCCTCTTTTGGGATTTGCGCCTTCCCCGTGTCCTTATCGCCTTTGCAAGCGGAGCGATTCTGGCATTGGGGGGATTAGTCTTTCAAGCGGTATTTCGAAATGCTCTCACCACCCCTTTTACCCTTGGTATCTCCAGTGGTGCGACACTTACCACCGCTTTTGCTATCGTCTTTTTACCCACGTCACTCATCGCCCTCTCCCCCATTTTTAGCTTTTTAGGGGCATTTGCTACGGTGCTTCTCCTCTTTATTTTCGCCCGAACCCTCACGGCGATCCAAACGAATGCCCTTCTCCTCATCGGTGTAGCCCTCTCCTTTTTTTACTCGGCTGCGCTAATGGTGCTTTTTTATATTAGCGACTTACAACAAAGCTACTCGATACTGCGCTTTACGATGGGGAGTTTGAATATTGTCGGCTTCAAAAATGTCATTCCCGTCATGATTGCGGCGTTTGGATTGTTGGCGGTTGTATTGCGCTACAAACAAGAGCTCCGCCTTATCCTCACCTCCTATGAGAACGCATTTTTAAAA
>JAABPY010000185.1 GCA_011391735.1 Sulfuricurvum sp.
CTGCACCAGTGCGAATGCTGCTATGATTATTGAAAAAGCACTGGGAGAGGGAAAAAAGATCCTCTTCGTCCCTGATCGTTGTTTGGGTCAAAATATTGCCAATAGGATGGGACTAAAATCGTGTGTTATTGGAGATGGAAACGATCCTAAAGAGGCAGATATTATCTGTTACGACGGTTTTTGCTCCGTTCATCAGCTTTTTAGTGTCGATGATATTGAGTTTTATCGTAACAAATATCCCGGAATCTTGATCGCTGTTCACCCTGAATGTGATCCTGTACTCTGTGACCGTGCCGATTTTGTCGGTTCAACGTCTCAGCTCATCAAATACATCAAAGAGCTTCCGGAAGATCAAAAAGTGGCCGTAGGGACAGAGTTTAATATGGTAAACCGTTTACGAGAGAAAAATACCTATATTCTCTCCAGTACAAAACCCGAATGTCCGACGATGAATGAGACGACGTTGGAAGATTTGTATTTGACTCTCAAAGCGATTGAAGACGGCGCGCCGATTAATGAGATTTTTGTTGATGAAGATACGGCGTATTGGGCTAGGATTGCGTTGGAGCGGATGATGGCGTTGTAGCCTGTTTCATAAAAAATTCAAAAGATGATTATTGAATCATTCTAGTATAATTTCGAAATAACGATAGTATGTAAGGATAAAATTTTGGATTTTTATCTAAATATTAAGAAAATATATAATATTTCGTGAGATGTCTAAAGACTCGTATTATTAATTAAGGGGAAATTGTAATGTTAAAAAGACTTTATGCGCATAATTTCAAGTGCTTACAAAATTTTGAGATCAAATTAAATGATTTGAATTCAGCATTTTTACTTGGCAAGAATGGTTCTGGTAAAAGTACAATATTTGAAGTAGTAGAAATTTTTCAAAAAATTGGAAAAGGAGAAACCTTATTAAAAAAAGACGATGAAAACTCAAAAGGTTTGATAAGCGAATCCAGTTTTACTTTCGGTAATACAAAACTACCTATTGAATTTGAACTAGATGTAGAAATTGATAATCAAAATTTTACCTATAAACTTTTAATAGAATTTCCAAATAATTTTCATGCACCAAAAATCAAAAGTGAATTTCTTGATGTTGATGGAGTATCAATTTTTAAAAGAGATGGAGGTCAAGCATCTATTGGTGATGTCAAAGAGTTTTTACTCGATTGGCATCATGTGGGATTACCTCTTATCATGGTTCGTTCAGAGCACGAGCCACTTGCTATTTTTCGTAATTGGTTGCGTAATATCATTATACTTTCCCCTTGCCCAAATCATTTTAACAAATTGTCAAAATCAGAAAGTTCAACTCTTTCTAAGGGAGCAGAAAATATCATTGATTGGGCGAGATGGTTGCTATCAATAAACCCTAGTCTTTATGCAATAATGTCTGACTTCTTAAAATTTCGTATGAATGATCTTGATATGTTTAAATTTGAAAATGCGGGGAGTGATGATAGAAGATTGACATTTAGGTTTAAAGAAAATTCAAATGCACAATCGTTAGATTTTAAGCAACTCTCGGATGGTGAAAAAATTTTCTTTCTTGCTGCCACACTCATTGCCGCACAAGAAAACAACCCTAATTTATTATGTTTATGGGATGAGCCCGATAATTTTGTGGGTTTAATTGAACTGGATCATTTTATTGTTGCTTGTCGAAAAGCATTTGAATCTTCTCAATCGCAGTTAATTATGACTTCACATAACCCACAAGTGATTCATAATTTTTCCAATCATAATATTTTTCTTCTTAAAAGAAATTCTCATTTGTCACCGACAAGGATTGAGTTAGCCGAAACGATACCCTATGAGAGTAAAACGCTTGTAGATGCTTTTGAAAATGGCGAGTTGGATTAATTATGGGGGTCAATTTTTATCAAGAACATCTCTATGTACTCTTAGAAGATGAGGAATATCAAAAGATTATGAACGGCGTTAACCTTTCTCTTCATGTGAACAATGATGTAGTAAAGATTAGTCATTTAAGTGGTGGATGGGGAAAAGTTCTTGAAGATTTTAGAGATCCTAAAAATTCAATTGGTCTATTAAAAAAATTCCAAAAGCGTCATGCTTTATTATTGATGGATTTTGATTACGAGTTTAATAGCAGATTAGAAGAATTTCGCCAGTTAGTTCCAGATGAACTCAAAAATAGAGTATTTATTCTTGGTATTGACAATAAAGAGAGTGAAGATTTGGCTAAATATTTTAAATGTAATTCTGAAGAGGTTGGAAAAAAACTGATAGAAAATTGCCCTAATGGTGACTTGTTACATTGGCAAAATATCCATTTAAGATGTAATTTACCCGAAATTGAGCGTATGCGAGAAGCTGGAATTTTTGCTTGGTTATTTTTAGAAAAATTGAAAAGGTAGCGTTATGATCGAAAAATTTATTCAAGAAGTATTAGCTGAGGATGTGGGGCGGGGGGATTTGTATGCTCGGGTTTCGCCTGCTGTGGATGCGAGTGCCAAGATTATTGCCAAAAGTGATGGGGTTTTAGCAGGGGAAGAGTATCTTCGTGTTTTAGCGAAGATGGAAAATTTTGATATTTTTTGGCACAAACGGGATGGGGAACGGTTTGTTAAAGGGGATGTTTTGATGGGGCTTAGCGGTGATTCCCATACGTTACTACGCATTGAACGCACCCTTTTGAACATGTTATTGCACGCTAGTTCCATTGCAACATTGACACGTTGCTATGTGGATGTCGTGGAGCCGTATGGGACACGACTTTTGGATACTCGAAAAACTCGTCCAATGTTACGTAATTTCGAGAAATATGCGACCCGTATTGGGGGAGCCACCAACCATCGGATGGGACTAGATGATGCACTGATGCTCAAAGATACCCATCTTAAAACGATTGAAAATCTCGAAGAGTTTATGGTAAAAGCAAGGGAGAAAATCCCCTTTACCTCCAAGATAGAGATTGAAGCGGAAGATTTTGAGATGGTGAAAAAGGCGATGAAAGCAGGGGCGGATATCGTGATGTGTGACAATATGAGCCCTGAACAACTTACCGAAATTGTAGTGTATAAGTGGGAGCATTACCCGAGTGTTTTATTGGAGGCTAGTGGGAATATCTCCCTTGAAACAATTGAAAGTTACGCCCGTACTGGGGTGGATGCGATTAGTACGGGTTCTCTTATTCATCAGGCCAATTGGATCGATTTGTCGATGAAGATGGATTAAGGCTAAATGGCAGACGATCAGGAAAAGACCGAAGAACCCACCGCCAAGAAGCTCGAGGATGCCAGAGCTGAGGGGAATGTCCCCAAGAGTCAAGACACAGCGGGGGTCGTTATCCTCTTTATTGCCATTATGGCGTTATTGATGATGTTCGACTTTATTAGTGAGCATCTTTTAGCCTTAGTACGGTATTACTTTTCATTGATGAATCATCCGTTGGAAGAGGTTAATCTTGTTGATATTGCATTTGTGACATTTCGAGAATTTTTAATAATGGTTGTCCCCTTTACCGCTGTTGTTGCTTTCGCAGGGGTGGCTGGGACGGTTATGCAGATCGGGTTTAACTTTACAACGAAACCACTCTCTCCTAATTTTTCGAAGCTTGATCCTATTGCAGGGCTTAAAAATATGATTAGTATGCAAAAGCTAATCGAATCGCTTAAAATCACCTTTCAATCTTTTACGGCATTGGGAATGGGTTTCCTCTTTTTTTGGTCGTATATCAAAGAACTCCCCACAGTAGCACTGTTTGATATATGGGCACAAATGGCGTGGTTCAAAGAGAAAGTGATTATTATTGCTGCCATTATGTTGATTGTATTATTCTTTTTTGCAATGGTAGATCTCTTTTTGACCCGTAAACGCTATTTTGATAAATTAAAAATGTCGCTACAAGAGGTTAAAGATGAGATGAAGAATATGGAGGGGGATCCTCATATCAAGGCAAAAATCCGTCAAATCCAGATGCAAGCGGCACGAAAGAGGATGATGTCTGCCGTCCCCAATGCTGATGTCGTTGTTACCAATCCAACCCACTATGCGGTAGCGATCAAATATGATGAGACGAAACATTTTGCCCCCGTCGTTGTTGCTAAGGGGGTAGATAATATTGCCATTCAAATCAAAAAAGTGGCTCGTGAAAATGGGGTGCATGTGATGGAAAGTCCACCACTTGCACGTGCCCTTTATAAAGATGTCGAGATTGATCATCCGATCCCTGATGCATTGTTTGCTGCCGTTGCGGAAGTTTTGGCATACGTGTATAAGATGGGGAAGAAGAAAAAGTAAGTTTAAAATACCTCTTTGACCCGTCCCACTTCGCCACTCATAAGCCTTACTTTGATCCCGTGAGGATGTTTGGGTGAGCTAGTAAGAATGTCACGAACAATCCCCTCGGTAAGAGAACCTGTAGATTGATCTTGCTTGAGGACAATGGAGACCCGTTTACCCGATTGGATATTTTTACGTTCGGTACCGTTCATGTTAATCTTTTAAATTAAGCCAAGATGGGGGGTTGTCAAACGACAATTCGCTCTCGTGCCAGTCACTTTTTTCGCCATGGCGAGCGTGAAGTTTACCATCGACAAGGTGGTATTGTAGTCCAGTTACATTACTAGTGAGTTTTTTACCTTCTGCAAGGGCTTCTAAAACGGCTTCTCTGCTTTCCATAGTGTATCCTTAAATTGGTTCGTTAAAACACTTAACAGCGTGTTCAGTGTGGATTAGTTTAGAATGAAGAAAATGGGAGTGTTTTTGATTGAGAATAATAGATCGGGCAGGAAAACTGCCCGAGAAGAGAACTTACAGTGCTGTAACGTTTTCTGCTTGAGGACCTTTTTCACCTTGGCCAACAGTATAAGATACTTTTTGACCTTCTTCAAGTGAAACACGACCATAACCTGTACGGTTAATTTGACGAAAGTGAACAAACAAATCTTTGTCTCCATTATCTTGTTGGATAAATCCAAAACCTTTTTCGCCATTGAACCATTTTACTGTTCCGTTTTGTACATCTGCCATGTTAAGCCTTTTTGTTAAAAATACACCCCGTCACCAAGGTGGTCGAAAATATAAAGTGGAGTATTCTTAGAGCGGGCCGTACTGATAACAAAAGGTCTTCAATAGTAAGCTAGCCAAAGATGAAACTCTAAATCATCTTTCAATCCCTGAATTATAGCTGAAAAAAAATAAAAAAGCAATAAAAATATAAAAATTAAATTCTTGATTGGTTAAACTCGTTGGAAAATGAAGGAAATAGGGATAATGAACGACGTGAATATTTATGAAACAGATGAATTAGTATCGCAATATTGTGATTTTCAATATGGGGAAGATATTTTTGGAGTGGAGAATTTTGCAAAAGTATGTGCTCAAAAAGCAATAGGATATTCAAAATGTACGCAACAAGGTAAGGCGTTGGATATTGGGTGTGCAACGGGGCGTGCTTCTTTTGAGTTGACGAAGGTATTTGATCATGTGGATGGAATAGATTATTCTCAGACGTTTATTGATACGGCACTGGAACTTCAAAAAAATGGTCGTATACTCTATGCTCAAAATAGGGAAGGGGAGCTTAAATCCTCAATACTCGTTGATATGACCATGTACAGTTTTAGGGATTCGTGCATCAAAGCAAGATTTTTTCAAGGGGATGCGTGTAATTTAGAGTCTCAATTTAACGGATATGATCTGATTATGGCAACGAATTTGATTGATAGACTGTATGAACCGCAGCTATTTTTGAATACTATTCATGAGAGAGTAACCAACGGGGGCATTTTGCTACTCACCTCTCCGTATACGTGGAGAGAAGAGTATACGGCAAAAGAGTTTTGGATAGGGGGCTATACGGATGAAAACGGGGATGAAATCTTAGCACTTGAGGGGCTAAAACAACTCTTGGAAGAAAATTTTGATCTGTTAGCTACCGAAGAAGTCCCTTTCGTCATTCGTGAAACGTCCCGTAAATTTCAACATACGATTTCACAGATGTCGGTTTGGCGGAGGAGGTAAAATTACACCTTCGACTGCACCGTAATTTTCGTTGCCTCAAACAGTTCACACGCCCGTTGAATCATCGGCTCTTTGAGGACATCGGAGCCATCAAACTCTTTGACACTCACTTCATCGCATTGACTCACACAGCTTCCTACTCCGATCTCAACATCTTCAACCATAGAAGAGGGGTCGGTGATGGGTTCAGGGATGGGTGGTTTTGGGGTTACTACGGGTTCTCTTGTCGGTTCTTTGTGGGGTACATCTTGGATCTCGTGGGAGCAGGGTTGCGATTTTATTTGGGTCTGGATGCCGTAAATCTCACGGACAAACTGACGGATAATAGCGTAACTATGTCGCAGAAGTTCTTTGTCACTCCCTTGTGCGCAACTTTCCCACGTGAGGACTCCATTATCAAACGAGATATAGCGAATAGCCCTCTCAAAAGAGTGGGAGAGGGTAGCATCTCGATCACGAATTTTGTCACACAGCAGATCAAAAGGGGCTTTTCTCAAGGGTGCTGGGGCAATACGAGGGGTAGTTTGTTCGGTTGTAATGGTATTTTGAGGTGCAAGATGGCTCAGTGGCGTACGTGATTCCAATGATTCGATCATCTCATCAATCTCTTTGATCTTCAACGCTTCGATCATCTTGAAGAGGATGAGGCTGATGACAAACCCCCCATCAGCATTGAGAGCAAAGAGAGTTTTAGAATCGCTTAGAATCCGAAAAAATCGCTCGATAATAAGGGGACTAAAGTGGTGATCCCCCTCATAAAGACGATCTTTGAGATAGGCGATAAGTTCATCCACGACCATTTCCGATTCGTACGCTTCAAGCTCTTTTAGCATCCCGATCAGTGTAGGGCGATCTTTGGCAAATACGGCATCAAAAAGGGCAGTAATGGTCTGCGGATCAAGAAGTCCGAGCATATCAGCGACGGTTTTGACATCGACAAACCCTTTGGAATAGATAATCGCTTGATCAAGGAGAGTGAGGGTATCACGTAAACTTCCTGATCCACTACGTGCCAAAATATCAAGAGCTTCGTTTTGATATTCGATATTTTCAAGGTGGAGAATATGACTAAGATGATGGACAATATTGGGGTGACTTATCCGTTTAAACCGAAAATGTTGAGTACGGCTGAGGATAGTGGGGGGAAGCTTGAGGGGATCGGTTGTTGCGAGGATAAATTTTACATACGATGGAGGTTCTTCAAGGGTTTTGAGGAGGGCATTATGTGCCTCTTTGGTGAGCATATGGACTTCGTCGATGATGAAAATTTTAAAATTCCCACTAGCAGGGCGGTATTTGGTGTTTTCAATGAGGTCACGTATATCATCAATTTTGCGACTTGATGCAGCATCCATTTCGATAATATCAATATGTCGCCCCTCGTTTGCCATCGTACAGTGGATACAAATATCGCAAGGGGAGGAGGTAGGACCTTTTTCACACATCAATGATTTGGCAAAAATACGGGCAGTCGAGGTTTTTCCCGAACCGCGAAGCCCTGAAAAGAGATAGGCGTGGGATAAGCGTTTGGATTCAAGGGCAAGCGAAAGAGTCTGAGAAATGCTCTCTTGGCCAATAAGCTCTTCAAAACGTCTTGGGCGGTATTTTAGTGCTAAAACCTCTGAATTTTGAGCCATGCTCTCTCCTTTATAATTGTAGCCACTCTTTGGCAGTGCGACGAAGCCCTTCGGGATTTTCAGAGGCAAAAAATTTCAGTTGCGTCGTCTCAAAACGTTGCTTAAAATCGTAATGCGCCTCCAAATACTCAACAATCGCTTCACCTGAGTGGATGAGGGTACTTTTTCCCTCGAAATAAGACTCTATCGCTTTTGCAATAAGGGGAAAATGAGTGCATCCAAGGATAATCGCATCGGGTGCTTGGGTCAAATGTCCGAAATAATGGCGTAATGTACTTTGGAGCACTTCCCCCTCATATAACCCCTCTTCGACGATGGGAACCAGTAATCCTGTCGCAATAGCACTAAGATTGTGGTACCCAAGGGCATTTAACCCTTTTTCGTAGGCACGCGATTTGACGGTTGCTTTGGTTCCGAGAATAAGAATATCAGCATCTGTGGAAGCAATTGCATTTTTGAGTGCCAACACCCCTGGATCAACCACACCAATGACATCATGATCGCTATGCAGTCGCATCTCATCCAGCGCATACGCACTCACCGTATTACACGCCGTGATAAGTAAATCGATCTCAAAATTCTTAAAAAATTCGATGGCTTCAAGAGAGTAGCGGATAATGGTATTTTGATCTTTTACTCCGTATGGGACACGAGCGGTATCACCGAAATAGATAATCTCTTCAAAGAGGTGATGTTCTAATAAGGATTTGACGACACTTAAGCCACCAACTCCACTATCAAAAACACCCACTCGCATCTTATTTGCCTGCCTCGTTATTCATACTGTCTAAAAATTCGGTATTGCTTTTGCTTTTGAGCATGGTGCTGTAGAGGAAACGGAGTGCTTCCACTTCGTCTTCTTGTTTGTGCAACATTGAACGCAAGATAAAGACTTTTTGTAAGACATCCGTACCCAAAAGAAGCTCCTCTTTACGAGTACCCGATTTGAGAATGTCAATAGCAGGGAAGATACGACGTTCGGCAATTTTGCGTCCTAGAACGACTTCAGAGTTACCTGTCCCTTTGAACTCTTCAAAAATAACTTCATCCATTTTGCTTCCCGTCTCGACGAGTGCTGTAGCAATGATCGTCAAACTTCCGCCGTTTTCGATGTTACGTGCCGCACCGAAGAAACGCTTAGGTTTATGTAGCGCATTGGCATCAACTCCCCCTGAGAGGACTTTTCCAGAACTTGGAGTAACGGTATTGTACGCACGAGCAAGACGGGTGATGGAGTCAAGGAGGATAACAACATCTTTTCCTAGCTCAACACGACGTTTAGCCCGTTCGATAACCATTTCAGCCACTTTGACGTGGTTTTTAGCAGGTTCATCGAACGTAGAGCTATACACTTCCCCTTTGACGGAGCGCTCCATATCAGTAACTTCTTCAGGACGTTCATCCACGAGGAGAACCATCAGTTCTATTTCGGGGTGATTGTTCGTGATCCCGTGGGCAATCTCTTTCATCAGCTCTGTTTTACCCGAGCGTGGAGGGGCGACGATAAGACCCCGTTGCCCTTTACCAATTGGTGAAAATAAATCCATCATACGCCCTGTGAGCTTGATTGGCTGATATTCAAGTTTGATTTGTTCCAGCGCATACAAAGGGGTGAGATTTTCGAATAATGGACGTTTTTTAGACTCTTCAGGGGGAAGATAGTTGATCGCTTCGACTTTTAGGAGGGCATAATAACGCTCTTGATCTTTGGGTGCACGCACTTGACCGGTAACAATATCTCCATTACGAAGGGCAAAACGACGAATTTGGGTACTAGATACATACGCATCGTGCATCGAATCACTGAAACTTTGATCGACAGCCCGTAAGAATCCGTAACCGTCTTGCATAATCTCCAAAATCCCTGTAAAGAGGATAAATCCCCCTTGCTGCACTTGCGTCTTAAGGATTTCAAAAATCAAATCTTGACGTTTAAGTTCATTGGGATCTTCGACGTTGAGAGAATTGGCAATTTCTAAGAGGTCTTCAAGTTTTTTGGTTCTAAGACCTTCGATAGTGAAGCCTTCGACAGGGGTGTGTGTACGATTTTTGGAGTTGTTTCGAGGGGTAGGGGTTTTTGCGTTTTCGCTCATTAGTGGAGAAGCCTTAATATAAGTAGATTTGTGTTAACAGGAGAAAAGTGTAGAATTTGCCTCAAAAGCATTTTTTGGTTATTGACATTATAATCAATGGGGGATGGGTTGTCAAGTTTGGAAGAATATGAGATAATACTAAAATTCAAAAAAGGATATTTCAGATGATTCATCGTACATTAAATACAATCGAGTCGGTTCAACAAAATGCGGGGAAGGGGGTAAGTATGCAAATGCTTCTCTCTTTACAAGATGTTCCTAATTTTGCGATGCGCTGTTTTACCATCGAAGCAGGTGGTTTTATGCCTCACCATACGAACAGTGTCGAACATGAGCAATTTGTCCTTAGTGGTCAAGCAAAGGTTCGAGTGGGTGATGAGACATTTGAAGCGGCCACTGGAGATATTCTTTTTATTCCTGCGGGTGTAGCGCATAGTTATGAAACAATGGGTGATGAGTCGTATGTGTTTTTATGTCTTATCCCTAAAGGGGAAGATTGTATCGAAATTGTAGGGTGCTAACAGTAGAAGTGTTAATGTGAACACTTTTTGCTTATCCTTGGATACTATGCTGTAAAGATATACGATAAAAAGGTCTGTTTTGTTCGATTTTTTAAAAAAGAAACCCGAAATCGTTCCTGTCAGTGAGCCGATTGTCGAAACTCCTAGAAATTTTAGTAACTCTATTGGTATGGAATTTCTCTATATCGATGGGGGGGAATTTACGATGGGGCGAAATCCGCAATACGGGGAGGGGGGAGAGGTAGAATCTCCTCCGCATACGGTGAAACTCAAAGGGTTTTGGATCTCCAAATATCCTGTAACGCAAGAACAATATTTTAAACTCACACGGGTGAATCCTTCGTATTTTAAAAACGATAAGGTGGAAGAGGAGAGCTCTCGTCAACACCCTGTTGAACAGGTGAGTTGGTTTGATGCTAAAGCGTATGTGGAACTTATCAACCGTTATGAGGGGAAAAGACATTTTTATGCTCTTCCTAGTGAAGCGCAATGGGAGTATGTTGCTAAAGCGGGGGGGAATACCCGTTTTACCTTTGGTGATTCTGAAGCACAGTTGGACGAACATGCCGTGTACGAGTACAGTACCAATGCTAAAACAGCGGTAGTGGGGGCGAAGCTTCCTAACCGTTTGGGCATCCACGATCTTTTGGGGAATGTGTGGGAGTGGTGTGAGGACGATTTTTTCGCCAACTATATAGGTGCCCCCTTGGATGGATCTCCTCGTATCGGCGGTGCGGAGGCGGAATCGTTCAAAGTGCGT
>JAABPY010000186.1 GCA_011391735.1 Sulfuricurvum sp.
GAATCATTTAAAAGCAAAATCTCTCTTGATGCTACCGATACGGTTGATAGCTTATTGCAAAATATCTCTAATGCGTATGGAAATGATCAAGTTAATGTCTCACTAAATGCTCATGGGCAAATTGAAATTGTCGACAAAAAAGCAGGCTCTAGCAAACTTGATTTTCATTTAGTTGGAGCAACCGATTTTAGTGGAAGTGCTTTGGCTGATATTACCAATATTGATGATTTACAAGTAGGAACAACCGATTTTAAAGATGCTACAGATGCGGTTCCCAATCTTTACGTAAAAGAGTTCACAAAAAGTGGGTTTGATCCTTCCGATCCCCTTGCCCCCATTGAAGGGATTAATTATGACCGAACTAATTTTGCAAAAGATGGAGCAAATCTTTCTTCCAATATCTCCCAAATTGTCAAATCGGACAACTCTTTTGCTACTCCATCGACAAAACTTTTTGATGTGGGGGCCTTTTCAGCATCAACAGTTCTGAACCTAAAGGGGATACAAACGGATGGAGTCACCCCTTATGATCTCACTATAGATTTCACAGGTGGTTCTGTAACCGCAGGAGGAGCTACAATAGAGGATGGATATGGAAATCCAACATCACCTGAGAATATGACCTATCGGCAATTAATGGACATTATCAATGTAGCTGTTACGGGACAAAGTGATATTGCTACAGCCAACCAATTGGGAGAGACTTCCCTCTCTTCTGATGGAAAAATAGTCTTTGAAGATTTAACCAATCCTGCGACTGAAGCATCCCTTTCCATTTACGATACGACATCGAATACTTATCCCCCATCAGGGACCACAATAACGGGTAGTGCCTTAACATTTAATGCCAATAGTGCCCTCACCATTCGTGATCCAAAAACGGACTTTTTTGCTCAGATTGATACCATTATTAAATCGGTTGAAGAGGGGAAAACACGTGCTGATGGTTCTGACTCTACTGATCCAAGAAACATCGGTATTCAAAATTCAATTCAGATGCTCGATGACTTAAGTGATCACATTAGTCGTTTACAAACCCAATCTGGCTCCTATTCCCAAGTCCTCCAAGCCTCAAGTGACCGAAGCGACCTCCTCATTGTCAGTACCAAAATGTTACAATCGGACGTTATTGATACCGATGTTGCCGAAGCCACTTTGCGAATGCAGCAATTGAGTCTTAATTATCAAGCGATGCTTTCGAGTATTTCGAAAGTTTCTCAACTCTCTCTCGTTAAATATTTATAGCAAAATGCAATAAAAAGGGTTAATAGCCCTTTTTTTGTTATAATCCACACTATTTTTTACTCTTAAGGATCTCCTATTTTACGCGATGTACTTTTTATTGGTGGTTTTGGACTGCTGTTTTATTTGGGGATAGCGACCGTTATTGGGGATGCTTCCATTATTGGGGCGTATGGGGCTGGTTTTGCAGCAGCCAATGTCACTGCGTTTGGATATGTTGCCTATATGTATCTACTCCTTTTGATGGTTCCTCTTTTTTACTTTTATAAGGGGCACAGTGACCTCAAGCGTCAATTGGAGATGGGGGGAATTTTCACCCTCCTCTTTTTTGCCCTCCTCCTTTTTCAAGCGATGATTGTTGAAGGGGAATTTCGGGGACGTTTTGGAGCTATTATTGCCGATTTTTTGAGTATTTATATTGGAAGTTTCGGGTTGTGGGTGACGTGGGTGATGATTATGGCGGTGTCGATGATTATCGTCCTTGAACAATCACTAGGGGAGCTATTAAAACCGTTCAAGCTCTATATGGCAAAACCTCTCACCATCTCTAAACAGTCTCCAATCAAGCAAACAGTCTCAACAAAATCGTACACTCCACCCCCTGTTGAGGTGAATCCAGAACCATTGGAAGCACCACGTTTTGTACAAACACCCTCTTTTGAGCCATACACGCAACCCTCATGGGCGGGTGAAGATCCTTTTGATCTGACACCAAGCGACGTTTTATCGCCATCACCAACAACGGTTATGGAAAAAACCCTTTTTATTGAAGAGATACCCCCTGAAAATGAAGCTATTGTCCCTCTCCCCAAAGAAGCTGAATTGGAATTACCCCTAAGTGCTCCTGAACACCAAACAGAAAAAAAAGAATCGACCATTGTAAGTATGGCAAAAAAAGTCAAAGAGACCAAACAATCGGCGGTTGTTGTCGAAGAACTCGAAGAAAACAAAATTTTACTCGATCAAATCGACCGTGGGTTGAGTGAAAAACCCAAAAATTTCAAACTTCCCCCTACAAGCTTTTTACAGTACCCACCCAAAAAACAAAACGTCGTTGATGAAGCAGAATTGGACGATAAGATCCGTGACTTAATCGAGAAATTAGCCCATTTCAATATTGATGGCGATGTTGTTCGCACCTACGCTGGTCCCGTCGTCTCTACGTTTGAGTTTAAACCAGCTGCCAATATCAAAGTCTCCAAAATTTTAGGGCTCCAAGATGATCTGGCCATGGCACTCAAAGCACAAACCATCCGTATCCAAGCCCCCATTCCTGGAAAAGATGTCGTAGGGATCGAAATTCCCAATAAAAGCGTCGATACGATATATCTGCGTGATATTTTCGAGAGCAAGCTTTTCCAAGAGGCATCCTCTCCCCTCACCCTTGTTTTGGGGAAAGATATTGTCGGAAAGCCGTTTATTACCGATCTCAAAAAGCTCCCCCATCTTCTCATCGCAGGGACGACAGGAAGTGGTAAAAGTGTCGGGATCAATGCCATGATTTTAAGTTTGCTCTATAAAAACTCCCCCGATCAACTCAGACTTCTAATGATTGACCCAAAAATGCTTGAGTTCTCCATCTATAATGACATTCCCCACCTCTTAACTCCTGTGATCACCAAACCCAAAGAGGCGATTGCCGCCCTTAATAATATGGTCTATGAGATGGAGAGACGCTACCAAATGATGAGCGAAACTCGTACCAAAAATATTGAAAACTTTAACGAAAAGATGAAGCATGAGGGGGGGGAGGAGCTTCCCTATATTGTTGTTATTATTGATGAACTAGCAGACTTGATGATGACTAGTGGAAAAGATGTGGAGTATTCCATAGCACGACTTGCTCAAATGGCACGCGCAAGCGGTATCCATCTCATTGTAGCGACCCAACGCCCTAGCGTCGATGTCGTAACAGGGCTTATCAAAGCCAACCTCCCCTCACGCATCAGTTACAAAGTGGGACAAAAAATCGACAGTAAAATCATTCTCGATGCCATGGGGGCTGAATCGCTCCTTGGGCGTGGGGATATGCTCTTCACCCCTCCAGGAATGAGTGGGCTTGTCCGTCTTCACGCCCCATGGAGCAGCGAAGAGGAGATTGAAAAAATTGTTGAATTTCTCAAAGCACAACGGGAGCCCGAATACGATCGCCGATTTTTACGTGACAAAGCTGAAGTGGTCAAAAATGGGGCAGGAGAAGAGAACGAAAAACCTGTCGATGAACTCTATCAAGAGGCGAAAAATATTATCCTTACCGAACAAAAGACCTCTATTAGCTATTTACAACGACGGCTCCAAATTGGCTACAACCGTTCGGCTACGTTGATTGAACAACTGGAACAAAATGGTGTCCTCTCTGCTCCCAATGCCAAAGGAAATCGAGAGCTTATCACCCAATAACTGTAACATTGTTTCGAAATTACACACTTTTACCCAAAGTAAACCAAACAAATGTTTACTTTGGTAACATAACTGAAATTCATCCCACTCTTTCGCTATAATCTTCCAACTAAATTTTGCAGGAGTCCCCATGGCTTTTATGGACGAATATACAGCACACGTAGAAGAGCGCACTGCGCAAGGAATCCCTCCACTTCCCCTCACAAAAGAGCAAGTTTCTGATCTTGTCGAACTCATCACGGCAGAACCAGCGAAAAATACCGAATTGGTTACAATGTTGGCAGAGCGTGTCAATCCGGGTGTTGATGATGGTGCCCACGTCAAAGCGGCATTTTTACACCAAGTGGTTCAAGGTGAAGTAAAAGCTTTTCTAGCTGATAACAGTGACATTAATAGTGATGATCACAAAAAAGCGGCGATCAAAATCCTCGGGAAAATGGTCGGTGGCTATAATGTTAAACCTCTGATCGATGCTCTTGCCATTGATGGCTTGGCGCAAGATGCTGCCAATGAACTCAAGCACACCCTTTTGGTCTATGACGCATTCAATGATATTGTTGAACTTTCAAAAACGAACAATTTCGCCAAAGAGGTGCTTCAATCATGGGCGGATGCCGAATGGTTTACCTCTAAACCAGTTTTGGCAGAAAAATTCAGCGTGGTTGTTTTCAAATTCCCAGGGGAAACCAACACCGATGACCTCTCACCTGCAAGTGCTGCCTTTACTCGTTCGGATATTCCATTGCACGCAACCACAATGCTTGCGGCAAAAATGCCAGAGGGTCTTGCAAAAATTGCCCAGTTAAAAGAAAAAGGGATGCAAATCGCTTATGTCGGTGACGTTGTGGGAACAGGTTCAAGCCGTAAATCCGCAGCCAACTCGGTTCAATGGCACATGGGGGATGATATCCCAGGCATCCCTAACAAACGTACGGGTGGTGTTGTCATTGGTAGTATCATTGCCCCTATTTTCTTCGCAACGTGTGAAGACTCTGGTGCACTTCCTATCGAGGCGGATGTCTCTTCGATGGAAACGGGTGATGTTCTTGATATTGATACGCGTGCAGGAACGATCACCAAAGAGGGTGCTGTTATCGCAACTTTCAACCTTCGTCCCAATACCATCGAAGATGAAGTACGTGCAGGGGGACGTATCCCACTTATTATCGGTCGTGGTTTGACAGCAAAAGCACGTACCGCTCTTGGTATGGAACCAGCTACTATTTTTGCTCAACCAATCCAGCCCGCTGATAGCGGCAAAGGGTATACTCTTGCGCAAAAAATGGTGGGGAAAGCATGTGGATTAGAGGGTGTTCGTCCAGGAATGTACTGTGAGCCAGCGACCTCTACGGTAGGAAGCCAAGATACAACAGGACCTATGACCCGTGATGAGATCAAAGAGCTTTCTGCTCTTGGTTTCTCTGCTGATTTCGTTCTTCAGTCATTCTGTCATACAGCAGCCTATCCCAAACCATCCGATGTGAAGCTACACGCAACGCTTCCTGCGTTCATCTCGACTCGTAGCGGTGTTGCTCTTCGTCCTGCGGATGGAGTTATTCACTCATGGCTCAATCGTATGGTTCTCCCTGATACCGTTGGAACGGGTGGTGATAGCCATACACGTTTCCCTATCGGGGTGAGTTTCCCTGCGGGTTCTGGTCTTGTTGCGTTTGCAGCCGTCACAGGTGCTATGCCTCTTGAAATGCCTGAATCTGTTTTGGTACGTTTCAAAGGGGAAATGCAAGCGGGAATCACCTTACGTGACCTCGTAAACGCTATCCCGTACTATGCCATCAAAGCGGGTCTTCTTACGGTTGAGAAGAAGGGCAAGAAAAACATCTTCAACGGGCGTGTTTTGGAAATCGAAGGGTTACCAACGATGAAAGTAGAACAAGCATTCGAGCTCTCTGATGCATCAGCCGAACGTTCAGCAGCAGCATGTACCGTTCATCTTAATCAAGAGCCTGTTATCGAGTACCTCAAATCAAACGTTGCCCTTATCGAAGCGATGATTGCCGATGGATACGAAGATGCACGTACACTCCAACGCCGTGCTGATAAGATGAAAGAGTGGTTGGCAGCTCCTACCTTGATGTCTGCCGATGCCGATGCGGAATATGCAGCGGTTATCGAAATCGATTTGAACGAAATCACAGAACCAATCTTGGCATGTCCCAATGATCCTGATAATGTTAAACTTCTTAGCGAGGTTGCTGGAACTGAAATTAACGAAGTATTCCTAGGAAGCTGTATGACCAATATCGGTCACTATCGTGCGGCAGGTGAAGTGATGCGCGGTGAGGGTAAAATTGCTGTTGAAAAATTCTGGATCGTACCACCTACACGTATGGATGAACAACAACTTATCAACGAAGGGTACTATGATGTTTATAACACAATAGCAGCAACAACCGAAGTTCCAGGGTGTTCATTGTGTATGGGGAACCAAGCAAGCTCTCGTGAAGGATCAACGGTATTCTCAACCTCCACACGTAACTTCGACAACCGTCTTGGTAAAGGGACGCAAGTGTATCTCGGATCAGCAGAGCTTGCTTCTGTCTGTGCGAAACTTGGACATATCCCAACCGTAGAAGAGTATATGAGCATCGTTCCTTCGAAACTCGCAGGAAAAGAGGCTGATGTTTATAAATATCTTAACTTTAACGAGATTACTAACTACCACCTTGAAGCACGTGATGTTGCTCAAGAAAAATACGGCGTGACGATTAAGGCTGTATAACTCTCCACTTCTCTCTTATACCCTTTGGGGTATGCTATAATTGCATATCTACTTATTAAAGCAATACTATGTCCTCTTTTACCACCTTATCTCTTCATGCTCCATTGCAAACTGCCCTAAAACGGCTAAACTTCAACACAATGACCCCTATCCAAGCGCAATCGCTCCCTGTGATCTTAAAAGGGTCGGACATTGTCGCCCAAGCCTCTACGGGTAGCGGTAAAACGTTGGCATTTGCATTAGGGATTTTACAAAATATCAATCCTCGATATTTTGCCGCTCAAGCACTTGTTTTGTGTCCGACGAGAGAACTTGCCGAACAAGTTGCCAAAGTAATCCGTTCATGTGCGTCAGACATCGGAAATATTAAACTGCTTACTTTGTGTGGTGGTGTCCCTATGAAAGCGCAACGCCACTCTTTGACCCATGGAGCCCATATTATCGTGGGAACCCCAGGGCGTGTTCTCAAGCTTTTAACGATGGAAGATCTTGATCTCAAATCATGTACCATGAGCGTTTTGGACGAAGCGGATCAAATGGTGGATATGGGATTTATCGACGATATTGAAGCTATTTTCGCCTTTTTACCCTCTCCCAAACAAACACTCCTCTTTTCAGCCACCTATCCTCAATCGATCAAAGAACTTACAGCAAAACTGACTAAAAATCCTATTTTCATCAAAACACACTCAACGGAAAAAGCCCCAGCCATTACTGAAATAGCCTATATCGTCAATGACAAAACATCAGCATTAAATACCGTATTACGTCATCATAACATTACCAATGCTATTGTTTTTTGTAATACAAAAGTTGTAGCATCCGAACTGTGTGAAACCCTTAACTATGCAGGTATCCATGCGATAGCACTTCATGGAGATATGGAGCAGTTTGACCGCAACGAAGCAATTATCCAGTTTCGAAATGGTAGCGCCCCCCTCCTTGTAGCAACTGATGTGGCAGGACGGGGAATTGATATTGAAGGGCTTGATGCGATTGTCAACTACGATGTCCCTCAACAGCTTGACCGTTATATCCACCGTATTGGGCGAACAGGACGTGCAGGAATGGATGGAACCGCTATCACCCTTGTCAGTTCCCATCAAATCGACTCATTTCACTCCCTTGATCGAAATGTAGAGCTACACGATCTGCCAGACCATCGAAATTCTCATAACGTATCCACACCCATGCGAACCATTTGTATTGATGCAGGGAAAAAAGAGAAATTACGTGCGGGTGATATTGTAGGGGCATTGATCCATGAGGGGGGATTGACAAGCGATCAAATCGGTAAAATCGACCAACTTGACCACCTTAGCTACGTTGCCATCCCTAGAGAAATAGCCGAAGCTACCCATAAGAAAATTACGAAACGCCCCATAAAGGGGAAAGTCTTTAGAATTTGGTTACTCGACTAATAGACCTTTATTTCTGAAAGTAGCTCTGTAATATCTGCTTTCCAAGTTCTACACCAGGTTGATTATAGGTATCTACTTCCAGTAGTGCTCCACTAGCTGACGTGAGAAGTTCATAATAGAGTATCATCTCCCCCACCGATGTTTCATCGATAGACTCCCAAATAATCTCATCCACACTCACACCGCTTTGCGCAACACTTTGCATGGTTGCGTGGCATTGGGCGTTAATCAACGTATCAAATGATTTTCCATTCACAAAATCACTTTTCTCCAAGAAGGGTAGATTCATTTCGGGGATTATCAACGACTCATTAGCGTGCTCAACACTCATAAAGGTCACCGTTTTATTCAAAGGACCCTCAATAATAAGCTGAAGAAACGAATGCTGATCCACTGAACCAATAAGAGAAATGGGAGTCAAGCCGACTCTTTCTTCTTTTTGGTTTTTCTTACCCAACGATTCACCCCATAGTTGCACCGTCCATTTTCCGAACTCTTCAAATCGATCCGAATAAGAAAAGAGGACATTAATCGGATGGTTTTTGGCATTTGAGACGTAAAACGCTGCCTTATGGAGAAGATGATCCTCTTGTCGATTCCAAAAACGCTCTCCAAAAGATTGCGCACCACGTAAAATTGAAGCAACATCAAATCCTGCTAACATCAAAGGGAGAACCCCAACCGCACTAAGGACAGAAAAACGTCCCCCTACATTGGAAGGGATCACAAAACGTTTAATGTTGTAGTGATCGGCAAATTGGCTTAGAATGGAACCCTCATCACTCACAACAAGGACTTTTTTTGAATCTTGGAGAGAAATGTTAAACGTTGCAATAAGATGCTTGAAGATAGAGAGGGTTTCAACCGTTCCCCCCGATTTGGAGATAACGATGAAAAGGGTTTTTTCATACTCGATTTGAGCCGTCTCTTGCGCAATACTAACAGGATCTGAATTCTCAAAATAGACGATTTTTTTAGCATTAGCTGTTTTGGAGCGAAGCAATCGATCGATTGCCTTAATCCCTAGTGTTGAACCACCAATTCCGATAACGGCTATGGTCTCGATACGAGCGGTCTCTTCTAAAAGAGAGGAGCTGATCTCATCACATAGCACTAGAGACGATTGGGGGAGATTATAATAACCAACCAATCCCTCCACTTGCTCAGCTTTTAGAAGTTGATACGCCCCCTCTACACAAACAAGGTCGATTTCTTGGGTATCGAAATCCCCTTTAAAGCGTAACATTAGTGGTTCCCAACAAGAACCGTCATATCAACAAGACGACTGCTGTATCCCCACTCATTGTCATACCATGCCAACACTTTTACCGTTGTTCCACCAATAACACTGGTCATATCAGGAACATAAGTCGCACTAAAGGTTGAGCCAATAAAATCAGAAGATACCCGTTTCTCATTATCAACCTCGATTAATCCTTTAAATGCCCCTTCACTTGCCGCTGTAAAGGCATCATAAATTTCCTCTTTAGTAACACTACGAGAGAGATTTACGGTCAAATCAACGACTGAAACATCAGGAGTTGGAACACGCATCGCATAGCCGTTAAGTTTGCCTTGAAGGTGTGGCATAACTTTACCGATTGCTTTTGCGGCACCTGTCGAAGTTGGGATCATATTCAACGCTGCTGCACGGGCACGACGGGGATCTTTGGCGTGTTTAACGTCCAGAACATTTTGGTCATTGGTGTACGAGTGAATGGTTGTCATAAGACCATTTTCTACCCCAAACGCATCATCCAATACTTTGGTGATTGGTCCCAAACAGTTGGTTGTACAGCTTGCATTGGAGATGATCGCTTCCCCTTGATAACTATCAGAGTTCACCCCAATAACGTACATCGGAGAATCATCCGTAGCAGGTGCTGACATGACGACTTTTCGGACACCGTTCTTGAGATGTTTTTGACATGTTTCTTGGGTTAAGAAGACACCTGTACACTCGATAACCACTTCAGCACCTGCACCACCGAAGTCTACTTTGTCCATATCACGCTCACGAAACATACGGACATTTTGCCCAGCAATAGCAATCGTATTTTCATCAATCACTTTGGCATCCACACCACGATGAACACTATCAAATTTCAAAAGATATTCCAACATTTCAGGTTTTGCCGTTGTGTTCAATGCTACCAACTCAATATCATCGCGTGATGCAATAATTTTCGCTACAATGAGCCCTATTCTGCCTGTTCCGTTAATCGCTACTTTTAGTGCCATGAAGTTCTCCTGATGATTTAATTACTTATACGAATATGGTAACAAAAAAAGATTACAAAAGAGATATAAAAAGGGGAAAAACCCTCAAAGAGAGGGAGAAAAACAGGTGAGTAACGATAGGTAACAGTTGGGAACGTTAAACCTTAGGATAGAGGAGTCTATTTATTTTTTCATACAGATCCAATATCTCCCCTTTTTTCTCAAAAAAGCTGTTTTTGTTGGCGATAAGATGGGTGGTTGATTCCATGATCGTTTCCACCACTTCCAGCCCGTTTTGCTTCATTGTGCTTCCTGTCTCAACCACATCGACAATCATATCGGCAAGTCCTACAAGGGGGGCTAGCTCAATCGAACCATACAGCTTGATAATATCAGCAGCAACTGCCCGTTCAGCAAAATAGCGTTTGGTAATATTGACCATTTTCGTCGCTACTTTGATCTCACTTTTCGTAAAATCGGGACGTTCGCCTGCACGCATACCAATAGCGACACGGCATTTCCCTTTTTGAAGATCAAGAAGTCGAATAACATCCAGCCCCTGCTCTTCGAGAGTATCAAGCCCCACAACCCCAATGTCAGCCGCTTGATGATAGACATACGTCGCCACATCTTGGTTACGTACCAATAAAAATTTAAAATTTTCTGTCTCTAAAATGAGTTTACGATCATCAAATTTGAAACTACTTCCGAAAATCGTCTCAAAAAGCTCTAACGTATCCTCAGCGATTCGTCCTTTGGGCAGTGCGACACTTAACATTGTGACCCTTTATGAATTAACTTTTGCATCCCCTTAAAAACCAACATCTCATCCACAATGGCATCCGAGAAATAGTCTGCCAAAATCACGGCATCTCCTCCCGTTAAAACAATCGGCTTATTAACAC
>JAABPY010000204.1 GCA_011391735.1 Sulfuricurvum sp.
TAAATTTGTCTTTATTCAAGATCGTATAGCACGAAATATCGAGCGAATCGTCCACACCATCAACCACAAACGGGGGCTTTTTGGTCTAAGCGGTATTGATAACTGTTACCTCGATTTTGAGGGAAAAACGATTTTGGGACTTGAAACTATTTTTAGTGCGTATGGGATTAATGATCTTATCCCCGTAGCGTTAGAGCGTGAAGGTGGTGTTGCTCACGAGATTCACCGTGCCCTTTGTGCGGAGTATTTCGCCACGACCCAAAACCCCTTCAACCTCACTCCCTACCCCCGTAAACCCAAATGGTACGCCAGAGAGGGGGGGAAGTTTCTAGCCATCGTCGGGGGGGCGTTGCTGATTGTCGTGATTGCCGCCCTTGCCCTGATGTGGATGAGTGCGAACGAACAAAGTCGCAATGAAGAGCTCAATGCCCAGCTAGCAACCTTGAAAAAAGAGACGCAGCAGCTTGCCGTCGTACTGAAAAAAAACAGTGATCTTCTCAAAGAGCAAAAAGAGAAAAATACGAAAATTCAAGAGGATATTACCCTTTTTCATGGGGCGCAAGAGACGGCTTTGCTTATTGACGATATTCATTTTCAGCGACAACATTTTCTTGCAGATACGGCGGCCCAACTGGGGAAATATCGTCTTGGAGCCCTTTTATTGGATCAAAACAGTTCCAAAGAGATGAGTATTACCGTTGTCTCTGATTATCGTAAACGCGATGATATTGCCAAATTCATGAGCTCCCTCTTCGCCCTTGGATACCAAAACGTCAAAACCGATGAGATCAAACTCGATGACAACACCACTACCTACAACGCTCTCATAAAGGTGACACGATGAGTATGATGGAAGCGCAGCTCGATAATCTCGATGAACAACTCTCCCCCTATACCCCCCAGCAACGGTGGGTGATCTCTATTGGGAGTGCATTGGGGATTTTGGTCATGGGGTGGATGTTTTATCTCACCGATGCCCTCGATGAACTCACCGCCCTTGAAGATCAAAACAGTGCATTGGTGCAACAAATTTCAGAAAATTCTCCCGATGCGTATCATACGAAGATCAAAATTGCTATCAAATCGCTTGACAAAGAGAAGATCAAAACAGCCGAACTTGAAGCCGAAAAACAAGCCGTTATTGACGAAATGTCAGCGTCCAGAGGGCTTGTTATGAATAACAAACACTACGCCAAAATGCTGGATTTACTTTTGGAACACTCCGTTGCTTTGGGATTAAAGATAGAAATTATGGAATCCCTTGACACCGACAAACCCTATTTTGGAAAAGTCAACCAATACAAAAAATTAACCATAAAAGGGATTGGAAATTTTCCTGCTGTCGCTGAATTTATCACCTTTATCGAATCGCAAAATGCCCTCGTCCAAATGGAGAGTCTCCACGTACAAACCGAGGAAGAAAAACCCCGTTTTGAAGCCGTTATTCTCTATATGGGGGTAGCTTTATGAGAAAAGTAATGTTGGGAATTCTTCTATCGCTGTGTTTTTCCCATCTCCTATATGGAGAGATGTATGACCCTTTTCGTAAAACAGCCAAACACAAAGTGGTTGCTCTCATCCCCAGTGCAACACTCTTACCTCCTCCACCGTTGATGGCAGGAGGGGCAGTTGCTCCCCTAGTCATGATGCCACCACCGCCTCCACCACCCACTCTTGTCACGGCGATTATGAACGATAAGGCATTTATTAATGGAGCGTGGTACCGTGTTGGGGATCGCTTTAATACTAGCGAAGTAGCCTATATTCACAATAATTTTGTCGGTCTCAAAAGTGCCAATCGCCTCAAAATGATTGCCGTAGGAAACCCGCAGCACCTACTCACTAGCAAGGAAACTCCATGAAAAAAATGTTCCTCTTTTGTCTCTTAGCTCTCTCGTTTCTTCATGCCGATGATTGTGAGTCCAAACGGTTCACCCTCAATGCCCACCAAAGCCAAGGTTCTGCATTGACGTTATTGGATCTTTTGCGTGATGTAACCCAAACGTGTCATATAAGTGTCGTATTTGATGATAATGACGCCAAAGAGCAACTCAAAAAACCTCTCGATATGGTCAATATTGAAGATTATGGGGTCGATGAACTTTTTGCCTTTATTTTCGACGATCACAACCTCTTTTATACCTACGATAAAGAAAAACGTGTTGTCCGTGCTTCCTACACTAAAACGGTCAATTTTAATGTTGATTATATCAATATGAACCTCCTCTCAACCACCTCATCCAAATCGATCACCGTAGGGGCAGGGGGATCAAGCACAGGAACGACGGGGGGGACTTCGGGTTCCACAGGGGGGACAACGACGGGAGGATCTAGTGGTGGAGGTTCCAATAGCGATTTTACCAATGTCCATGCCGTCTCCACCTTCACCTTTTGGGATCAATTACACGATCATGTCCAACAAATTCTCCAAGAGGGAAATGAGAACAACAGTACCCTTAATAAAACACTGGTAAATCGCGATGCCGCTGTTGTGAGTGTCACAGGGACAGCACGACAAATTAACGCCGTCAAAAGCTACCTCGACAAACTCGAAACACGTATGCACTCTCAAGTAATGATTGATGCCTACCTCATCGAACTCACCTATAATGATTATAGCTCCATGGGGGTCAATTGGAGTAAGTTTGATCTTGCCCTTAATGGTAACTATAGTAATTACTCCAATAGCCTCAATAATTTGACACCGCTGGGACAGGGGGGGCCAGTTTATTCGTTTGGGATGAATTTTGATCCGACGGGACTTATCAAGTTTCTCAAAACCTATGGGGATGTCGAAGTTCTCTCTAACCCCAAAGTATTGACCCTAAGCAATCAGCCCGCCGTCATCAATGTGGGGCAACAGCTCAACTATCTCTATGCTAGCGGTGCTTTGACGACGACGACAACAGGAGCCCCTGCCTCCTCCACCATCACCACCTTGGGGTCGATATTCGTAGGGCTTACTCTCAATATTATCCCCGAAGTAACCGATGATGGCTATATCGTCATGCGGATCAACCCTGTCACAAGCGAACTTCTCAATGCTTCGGATATCGGAAGCTCCACAACCCAAACAACCGCAAGTACCAATCGCACCATGCCCCCCGATACGCGTGTCAAACAAATGACCTCCATTGTCAAAGTTAAAGACAAACAAAAAGTCCTTATAGGGGGGCTAATCGAGAAAACGACGACTAAAAACGATACCAAAGTCCCCCTTGTCGGAGATATCCCTCTTATTGGAAGACTCTTTCACAATACGGAGAATATTACCAAAAAAAGTGAGCTCTTTATTCTCATCACCCCTACCCTCATCAAAAAAGATATTTTCCCTACCATTGATGATGCCTATATGAAAAAGTTGAACTAAGATGTCCCAATGGTTAGAAGCAGCAGCTAAGTTTGAAGAGCGTCGTGAGAGTCGGGATTATTTTGAGGTGCAAGCTTCACTGGGGGCGATTGAGAAGATCAAAAGTGCTCTGAATGGAACCTTTCGACAGCTCATCTTTCTCTTAGGGGAACCGGGGAGTGGTAAAAGTTTTCTCCTCCACCATCTCAAAGAGATTTGGAAAAATGAGCAGGACATTCTCCTCATCGAAACCCCGTTTCTCACCCCTATGGATTTGTTGAAAAAACTGTTGGAACATAAAGGGGTTCCCTTTAGCGGAGAGGATATTGAGCAATTTCGACTTCAAGCAACCGAAATTTATGGCGCATCCAATCACCTTATTATGATCGATGAAGCGCAGTTGTTAAGTACCGAGATGCGAGAGTTTATCCGTATCCTTAGTGACTCCAAAGCGTTTTGGTTTGTATTGGCAATGCACCGTAGTGAGGGGGAGAGTATCCTACGAGCTCCCCATTTCAAAAGCCGTCCTCATAAAATCATCGACCTCTCTGCCCTCAATCCCATCGAGTGCAAGAATTATCTCCATCGGGAGCTAATGCGTGCTGGATTTGGGGAGATTGTCGAGGAGATCAACCCCAAACTCATCACCCAAGCACACCGCATAAGCCAAGGGAATTTTCGTAATTTCAAAAAGATTTTTTTTCACCTTTTTCATCTGTTGCACTATACCAATAGCCATAATAAAACCAACTATTTACGCCCCTCCTCGTGTACGATTACGATGGCAGCTATGAGTGCGGAGCTTATCCATGATTGATAATTTTGACCACCTTGTAGCACGATGTGTTGCCAAACGTCGCCGAGTAATGATTCGCCGTTTTCTCTTTATCACAGGGACAATTCTCTTCATTATTGCATTAATCGCAGGGTATTTAGAGATATTTCCCACCTCTACAACACCAAACGCTCCCACACCCTCTCTTGTTCACGTACCAAACGCAAAAGTAGTTACCCCCCCCATCGATCAACACCCTATTGCCCTCCCAAAAACGGCGAAGATCAACGAGATAGCTTCACAGCAAAAGAAGGGGGCTATTTCTCCAAAGAATGAATCAAAAACACCCCTTTATGTCCTCCAATTAACCTCAAGTACCTCCTATAACCAAGTAAAAGCGCTTCTTCAAAAAACACCCAAAGAGTACCAATCGGGGATGGGGATTTATCTCGTCAATCACTACTATACCCTCCGCTATGTTACTATTTATGACGCTAGCCACATCGTCCCCCTTATCACTAAATTCAAGCAGTTGGGATTTGAAAAACCAATCCTCTTCAAATATAATCCCAACCGCATCCCTCTCACCGATACAATGGCAGCCCTCATCGTATCTTCCCAAAGCACTATTCCCCCCCAAGCAGTTCAAAATGCTACCCCAACGGTAGCGCTCCAACCGCTCCCCCCATCTCGTACCACTGGGGCTATTTTTAGTGTCACAAGCTCCCCAAAAGTGCAAGACAGCAATCCCCTTGCCACCTTTAAACAAAACCCCACCTACGAATTGGCAATCACTATAGCACGTGATTTTTATGGGAAAAACAATTTTGTCGATGCCGCCATATGGGCGAAAAAAGCGAACCAACTCAACCGTGAGCAAGAAGAGGCGTGGCTCTTGTATGCCCAATCGTACTGGGGACAAGGGCGAAAAAAAGAGGCAGTAGAGGTATTAGAACTCTATATGAATTACAAAGATTCCAAAGCGGCTTCAGAACTCTACCGCACATGGAAATCAAGCAACAGCAACTAAGGAGAAGAGGATGATTCGTCCACAAGTTCGATTAGGAGATTTACTCATTTCTGATGGTCTCATTACTCTCATTCAACTTGAGTATGCCCTTCAAAAACAAAAGGACTCCGGTTTTAGCAAAAAGCTCGGTGAAGTGCTCGTGGAGGAGGGGATGGTCTCCCACAAAGAGATGGCACTGCTGCTGTCCAAACAGCTCAAAATTGATTTTGTTGACCTTTATGGTGAAAAAATTGATTTTAATGCCTTAGCAAAGTTTTCACTCCCCTTACTCACCTCTGCTAAAGCAATTCCATTCAAAGAGGATGAAGAGTATGTTTACATTGCCACCTCAGATCCGCTTAATTTTGATGCTCTCGAAGTACTAGAACGCAATATTGCCACCAAGCCACTCAAAATCTATTTATCACTAGTAGAAGACATTAGCCATATTTTCCAACGTCTTGAGATTATCAAAAAAACCCAAACGATTGCCGCCGATGTGAAACGGGAGATTAACAATGAAGGGGTCAAAGGGGGAGATGGGGAAGCCAGTGCCGTGATGCAGCTCATTAGCCTTATCGTCAAAGATGCCGTATTACGTCGTGCCAGTGACCTTCACATCGAACCCGATTTGCGTGGTATGTCGGTGAGAACACGTGTGGATGGTATTTTGCAAGAGACCTTTGTATTTGATTTGGATATTTATACGGCACTTAACTCACGGATTAAACTGCTAGGGAATCTCGATATCTCCGAACGGCGCAAAGCGCAAGATGGACGTTTTAGCCTTGAAGTGGTGGGGGGAAAATACGACTTTCGCCTCTCTACTACCCCCACTCTTTTTGGGGAGTCCATCGTTATGCGTATCCTCGATCAACAAAAAATCCTCCTCAAACTTCATGAACTCGGATTTGAAAACAAAAATTTGGAAAAATTCAATGAAATCATCCACGCCCCATTTGGCATTGTCCTTATCACAGGACCTACCGGAAGCGGTAAAACAACCACCCTCTATGCTG
Source organism: Sulfuricurvum sp. (assembly GCA_011391735.1). Lineage (GTDB taxonomy): Bacteria > Campylobacterota > Campylobacteria > Campylobacterales > Sulfurimonadaceae > Sulfuricurvum. The sequence continues at coordinate 6,153 of JAABPY010000204.1, forward strand.
CCCTCAATGAGGTTAAAAGTATCGAAAACAAAGTCTTGACCATTGAAGACCCGATTGAATATCAGCTTCCATTGGTGCAACAAGTACAGGTCAATGAGCGGGTAGGATTCGGATTTTTAGATGCCCTTAAATCGTTCTTGCGACAAGACCCTGATATTATCCTTGTCGGGGAGATACGCAATTTTGAAACGCTCAATGCAGCAGCACAAGCCTCCCTCACAGGTCACCTCGTCTTCTCAACCCTCCACACCAATGATGCGCCTAGTGCCATCGGGAGAATGGTTCAAATGGGGCTTCAAAGCTATTTGATCGCCGATTCACTCGTCGGAATTGTCGCACAAAGACTCGTGCGTAAGATCTGTTCGGCGTGTAAAGCTGAAGTCAGACCGCATAAAAATTTGCTCCGAAGAATACGCTGGATAGCAGAAGATACCACATTTTATGCCGGTAAAGGGTGCTCTAAGTGCAATATGACGGGGTACTCAGGGCGTTTGCTGATCTCTGAAATTTTGGTGGTCAACGAAACGATTGCCAAAATGATCTCCAGTGAATCCTCCAAATACGATATTGCCCGATATGCGCAAGAGAATGAAGGGTTTGAACCGATGATTGTCGATGGGTTAAGCAAAGTTTTACGGGGAATCACAACACTCGAAGAGGTGTTGCGTGTCACTAAGGATATGTAAGTGAAATTTTTCAAAATACGGTACAAACAAGGCACACGGCACTTTGTCCTCGTCCTTGAAGCGCTCAATAAAGCAGAAGCACTCAAAAAATTCCGAGACAAATCACTGGGGGTTCCCGTTAAAATCACGGAAGTTTCGGAACCTTTTAGTATGAAGCTAGAGCGTTTAAAAGCCCATTACAAAAGCCCTATTAAAAATAAACGGGTCAAAGATGAGCCTTATATCGCCTTTCTCGATCAACTCTCCACAATGCTTGATGCAGGGATGCCTGTTAATAGCTGTCTTGCCGATAGCCTTGCCGATACCCCCGATCCGATGATACGAGCCATTTTCACAGAGGTATTACGGGATATTGAGAGTGGTCTAAGCCTTAGCCGTAGCGTGGTCAATTATCAGCGTCAACTAGGAACACTATCGCTTTCGATGTTTGAACTAGGGGAGCAAACAGGAACCCTTAGCACCTCCATCGCCAAACTCTCCGCTATTTTGCAGCAAATCTTCGACAATCGTCAAAAACTCAAAAAAGCAACGCGCTATCCCATGTTTATTCTTATCGCTATGGGTATTGCTTTTACCGTTGTTATCACCTTCGTTGTCCCCCAATTTCAATCTTTTTTCGAACAATCAGGGATGGAGCTCCCCTTCCCCACCAAAGTTCTCTTGTGGTCGGAACACGCCATTCGACTCTATGGAGTGTACATTATAGCCTCTGCGATTACCATCTCTACCGCATTTACGGTCGCCTATCGTCGCAGCCCCAAGCTTCGCCTTAAAACCGATCAATATTTTCTCCGTATCTATATCGTCGGAAAAGTGACCTATTATGCGATGATCGGACGATTTATCTACCTTTTTAACATCCTCACCGACTCTGGTATCCCCATGATTGAGGCACTTAGGATTGCCATGGGGGTTGTTGAGAACAGCTACATCAAACAACAACTCGAGAAAATCCCCACCGCTATCGAAGATGGACGCTCACTGGCACAAGGATTTATCGAAAGTGAACAATTCGAGGGGATGATTATGCAAATGATCAAAGCAGGAGAGAGCAGCGGATCACTAGGAACGATGTTAGGGAAAGTCAATAAAGTGTACAATAGCCGATACGATTACATTGTCGATAACGTCGCCTCAATGATAGAACCTCTTCTCATTACCGCCATCGCAGGATTCGTCCTTGTATTGGCATTGGGAATCTTCTTACCGATGTGGTCGATGGTCGACGTAGCAGGATAACCCATGGAACTTGAATCAGGAACAATCACCATCGCCATCATGAGCACACTCGTCCTTGCCTTCGGGTTTTGGATTATTCATAAAATTACGGATATTTAGAGGTTCTCAATCTTCTCAATAATCTTCACCGCCCCATTGGGGGCGATAAGCTTCTCTAATGCATCACTTTTCGCCATAATATCACTCGTTATCGCCTCTTTGAGTTTTTCAGATATCCCCTCCCCTTGACGCTCACACCACCCCGCATTATGATCGATAATATAATGGGCATTATGGTATTGATGATCCCCCGCTGCACTAGGATAAGGGATAAAGAACGCAGGGACACGTGCGGCACACAATTCCCATAAAGTACTCGCCCCTGAACGACTCACAGCAAAGTCACTTTTTTCGATCAAAGTGGCAATCTTTGTTGTAAATCCGTAAACTTCAGCATCAATATTCAAGAGATGATACGCATGGCGAACTCGCTCCTCCTCCGCAGCACCGCATTGATGAAGGATATGAATACCCCTCTCCTCAAGCCAAGGGGCAATCTCCAATGCCAAATCATTGATAAACTTCGCCCCTTGAGAACCCCCCAAAAAGATGATTGTACTGATACTATAGCGAGGGCGTGCACGTTGAAAATAGACCTCACTGACAGGATAATCGCAATGATTTGCCCCCTCTTCATAGGAGCTGTAAAACCCTTTGCAATAGGGGCGTAGTAACCCATTAAGCTTCCCAGTTATGGCATTTTGTTCATGGATGTATAAAGGAGTATGCGTAAGCAGCGACGCAATAGCCGCAGGGGCAGCCGAAAATCCCCCCACACTCACCACCGCATCCGCATGAAAATCTTTGAGGATCTTCCGTGATGCCAATACCGCTTTAAAGATTTTCCACAGTGCGACGACTTTGCCTAACCCTTTTTTATTCACAACTCCTGTCGTCTCTAAAAAATGGCTCTGCTGAAAAAGGGTACTGTTACCGAACCATTGACGATCCTGCCCCGAGGTAGAACCAATAAAAACAACATTATGCCCACGAGACAGTGCCGCCTCCGCAAGCGATAAAGCAATTACAAGATGTCCTCCCGTACCGCCGCCTGTAAAAATTAGGTTCATTTTTTATCCCCTGCTTCATATTTTATTTTTTTCGATACCATCAGTACCATCCCAATACCAATACTTGATGCCAACATCGATGACCCCCCATAGCTCAAGAAAGGGACAGAGATCCCTTTGATGGGGGTGAGTCCACTAATTCCGTAGGCATTAATCATAAAGGCGAAGGTGATCAAAAGTCCCACCCCCAAACTAAAGAGATAATCAATATCCTCTACCGAACGATTAGCAACCTTAAAGAGACGGTGCAAAAGGGAAATAAACAAAAATGTGACAACAAAAACCCCAATAAACCCAAACTCTTCGGCAATTCCTGCGAGGACAAAGTCGGTATGCACTTCACTTAAGAATCCAAGCTTAAAGGTTCCGTTTCCTAACCCTGTCCCCCAAATACCCCCATTGTGAATGGCATTCATCGAGTGACCGATTTGATACGCCTCCTCCCCGTTGGCAATGCGTAAATGTTGCGCTATTGATTCGGGGAAAAAGGCGAGGATGGTACTTTGTGCCGATGCCCACCATGAGAGGATACGTCCCATTCGGTGCGGTGCCATAGCAATAAAGAGGAGGAAAAATCCCACCGCCCCCGCAATCAGACTAAAGAAAAAACGCAAACTACTCCCAGCAAAAAAGAGCATAATCGCCAAAGTAAGGGAGAGGACAACCACTTGCCCTAGATCATTTTGAACAATTGCGATCAAAAACATCACCATGATAAATAATCCCGCATAGGGAGCAAACCGTTTGAACTCAGCAAACAGCCCCATCCCCCCATGATGTCCCAGTTTTCGGGAAAAACTCCACGCCAAGAAGTAGACAAATCCGATTTTGAAGAACTCTACGGGAGCAAGGGAAAAACCGACGATTTTAATCCACCGCTTCGCCCCCCCCACTTCGCTCACTAAAAATGAGGGTAAAAAAGGCATAATGAGCATCAAGACAATACTTCCCCAAAAGAGGGTCAATCCCAAGCGGTGAAGCCATACATCAGGATTAAGCTGAGCGATAACCCACATCAACATCATTGAGACAAAGGCGATAAACAATTCACGTCCCACGAAGTGAAAATTATCGTACTCATAAAGGATAACCGTATACGCCGAAAGGGTATACGAACAGATAATCCCTATCGTAATCAAGGCTGTTGTTAAAAGAAATAGTTTTTTATCAGGCATTTGTCTACTTAAATGTTAAAACGCCAAACGGAACACGTCCCGCTTGGCTACGCTAGCCGCTGAGGCACTAAAGCTAGCCTCCAAGGAGGCAGAAGTTTTCTAGATGTTTAGTGTATAATTTTACAACAGTATAGCAAGTGACCATTAAAGAGTCGATAAAATAAAAGCGGAATAGTTTTTGCTTTCTCTTCAAAAGTAGTTATGAGAGGGTTTATAGAGTATGGGGTTTAGTATATCCAAATCGCATGATTTGATGAAAAGTGCGCTGGATTATCGTGCAGCACGTCAGGATATGATAGCCAGTAATATTGCGAATGTCGATACCCCCAATTACCGTCCTCGTGACATCCGTTTTGAAGAGGCGCTGTCCCAAAAAACAGCCCAACTTTACGGGGTCAAGGATACGACACTTCAAATGACGAAAACAAGTGGTGCCCATTTAAGCGGCATTGATACCACAAGCCAGATGAGAGGTACCACCTTTTTTCGGGATGGACATATGGCACGTAATGATGGTAACAGTGTTGATTTAGACGTAGAAAGTTCAGAAATGGCAAAAAACTCGACAATGTTCAATGCACTTACGGCAGCGATCAAAAAAGATTCAATGCTCTTTAAGAGTGTCATTGATGCGTCAGCTAAAACATCATAAGGATTTGTTATGGCATTTTTAAACAGTTTTGATATTAGCGGTTACGGTTTATCCGCACAGCGTGTGCGTGTCAATACCGTCAGTTCGAACATTGCCAATGCCCAAACGACCCGAACCGCCGAAGGGGGACCGTATCGTCGCCAAGAGGTTATTTTTAAAGCAATTGATTTTAACAGTATTTATAATCAAGCACTGGAACGAAATAGCAACCAATTAGGGTATTCCGATCCTCTCAAAGAGGGGTTGGCAGGTTTAAAACCCAACCCTGCCATTATGAGTGTTGTTGTTGATAAAATCACTCGTGATGACAAAGCACCCAATATGAAATACGATCCATCGCATCCCGATGCCGATGCCAAAGGGTATGTTGCCTATCCCAATATTAATCCCGTAATCGAAATGGCCGATTTGGTGGAAGCAACACGGTCATACCAAGCCAACGTAGCTGCATTCGAAAGTGCCAAAACTATAGCAAACGCTGCAATCAGTATTTTGCAAGCCTAAAAGGAATTTTAAATTATGGCTGATATTCAAGCAATCAAACCGTTTTCAACTGCCGACTTGTTCAAAGCAAAAAGTATCGGTGGTACAGGAAATGGTGGTGTTGATTTTGCCCAAGAGCTCAAAAATGCCCTTGGAGATGTCAATACCCTGCAAGTCCAAAGTGACCAAGCGATGAGTGATATTGCAACAGGATCCGTCAAAGATCTTCATCAAGCCGCTATCGCCATCGATAAAGCGGAAATCAGTATGAAACTGATGCTCGAAGTACGCAACAAAGCTCTCAGTGCGTATAAAGAAATCACCCGTACACAAATGTAACGGGCCTTTCTTTTATGCAACATTCTCCCAAATCTCATCGAATTCTTATTTTATTTCTCCTCCTTGTTGCTCTTTTTGGTATTTTTCTCACCGTTATGTTTTATACCGCTGTTCATGAACGTGACATCCCCTCTATTTACTCAGAAGAAAATTCTAAAGCGCAACGGGGAAGTATTATCAGCGCCGATGGGTTTCACATTGCCACCACCCAAAAACTTTATAAAGTGGTGGTTAATACCCGTAATATTGATCCCCAAAAAGAGGAACTCTTTATCAACCTCTTTAATATCTACAGTGGAATTGACCCCAAAGAGATACGTCAACGTCTCCACTCACGGCGTGGTTCCGTCACCCTAAGCTATCATGTTGGGCCCAAAGAGGCGATGTATCTCAAGACGCTTGCATTTGAACTTCGAAAATTAAAAGTTTTTATCGAATACGAACTTCCCAATCATCAGCGTGTTCTACAAGGGCTTAACATCATCGAAAGTGGTGAAGCACGTGAATATCCCTACAAAGACCTCCTCTCCCCCCTTATTGGGTATCCTCGTAAAATGGAAGAGGATGGATATACACGCATTTACGGTATCAAAGGGCTTGAAAAGTTCTTCGACGAAGAGCTAAACCCTCAGCAAAACAAGAGCCAACGGGCGTTGCGTGATGTCAATGGCTATCTTATTCTCAACAAGCAAAGCTCCATTAAGCCTCAAATCGATGGTTTTAACCTCAAACTCAATATCCCTATCGCCCTCCAAGCTCGGGCAGAAGCGATCACCGATCACATCAAAGAGCAACTTCAAGCCGATGAGATTATTGCTATCGTTATGGAATCCAAAACGGGGAAAATCCTAACACTTGCAAGTTCCAACCGTTTTGACCCCAGTCATATTAGTAAATCCGATTACCCCTCTCTTAATACCAATGCCATTGAGTACAGCTTTGAACCGGGATCGGTTATCAAACCCATTATCTTCTCACTCCTGCTGGATCGCCAACTTATCAACCCCTACGATATGGTCAACGGACATAATGGACGCTACACAATGGGGCGTAAAACAATCGTTGACGAGCACCCTTTTAGCATCATTAGTGCCGAAGATGTTATTGTCCACTCCTCCAACATCGGTATGGCACAGCTTGCCCAAAAATTCAATGGAACCGAATTTACGGAGGGGCTTAGCCGCTTTGGTTTTACCCATTTTAGCGGTATCGATTTACCCTACGAAAAACGGGGTTCCATCCCCAGCGCAGGCCAGCTCAACAATTATCTTTATAAAGCAATCACCTCCTACGGATACGGGATGCGCTCCAATGCAATGCAAGTCCTCAAAGCTTATAATGTTTTTAACAATGGCGGAAAAATGGTCAACCCGATGGTTGTTGATTCCCTCATCGATGACAATGGTCGTTTAGTCCCTAGGCAAGTACAAGAACCCGTTCAAGTCATTGCCCCCGCAACCGCACAGAGAATGAAGCAAATTTTGATAAAAACGGTCAATGTGGGGACAGGGGTGGGAGCCATAACACCAGGGCTTGAAGTGGGAGGTAAAACAGGAACTGCTCATATTGCACGAAACGGGGGATACGTCAATAGCTATCACACCTCATTTGTCGGGTTTGCCAATGACAAAAAACACACCTACACGATTGGTATCACGGTCATCAACCCCCGCACCGTCTATTTTGCCTCAATCACCGCCGTCCCTGTCTTCAAAGGAATCGTTGATATGATGATAGAGCAACACTACCTCACCCCCGATCCTAATGCGGTAGCAGCCGCAGCTGTTGCTCAAGCGAATAAACATACCGCAACAACAACACATTAACGTGTTGCTCTTGCCTTCTCCTCCCTATTAATTCTTATCAAAATTGTGATCCAACTCTCCCATTTCTATCTCCATCTCTAGTATATTCATTAATATTTTTACGTGATAATGTACTATTTTTTGTCTTACTTGCAATGTCTTCATTTCGCGTTGATTCAAAAGAAAAAGCTCACTTTGTCCCAACTCAAATTTACGCAATTCAGCTTTCTCTAACTGTTCAGCCAAAGCAACTTCCTTTAGTGCATTTGAATAATTTTCTTTTAATGCCTTCAATGTCTCTATCGTGATTATGGTATCTCTATTGGCCTCCAAAAGATTTTTTTTCATCTCATTGAAATTCTTATCTTTTTTACTTTGTATCTCTAAACGTTTCCCTTCATATTTTCGTCTCTCAGGGGCAAATGCTACCTCCAAAGAAACCTTAAATCCATTATCATATACCCTATCATGTACCCCAATAACAGTTACATCGAGCGTGGGATAGCGCATCAGTTCTGCTAGCTGCGACTCTTCATAGAGCTTTTCTTTTTCATATTCTAAAATTTGTATTTCGGGTCTATTAATAACTACTCTTTCTATCTGTACGTGTGCCTCTAATTCACCAACGGGTACGCTTGGAAGCTTGGGAAGCTCAAACGATTCCTCAAACTCTTTTTGGGTAATGTTCAGATGATTTATAAGCTTTCCTTTGGTGACACCAAACGTATTCTCACGCTCTGTCAGTCGTTGAACTCGTTCATTGACAAGTTGCTGCGCTTCTACGAGGAGAATAGGAGCCTCATCTCCCACCAAGACTTTTTTTTCAATCAATTTGTACTGTTGATGTGCTTTTTGTAAAAGTATTTTTTCCAACTCCAAAAGCTCCTGTTGAAACAGAAGCTGATAATAGTTTCCCAGTACATCCAAATGGAGTTCACGCAAACTCTTGACCATTTCTAAATAGGACTCTTTAGAGTCCAAAGAGGCAAGCTTTAATGTTACTTTTCTCTGATTTGTTCCATGCAGCAGCGGTATAATTGGAGCCTTAACCCCAAGACGAACTTCACCCTCATCACTTGTTTTTATATTGCTATACTCTTGTGTTCCTTGTGCTTTACGATACCCCATGAGGATATCCATCCCATTTTCCATTGGTTGTTCCACATAAATATCACTCAAACGTCCATCGCTTATAGGGTATTGCTTCTCATCATATTTCGCCCCTAATTTTGTATCAAATTCTCCTTGCGTATAAACAACCTTAGCCTCTTGAATTTTTTGCTTGGCAATGATAGTAGCAACATACGGATTATTGTGATTCAACAGCTCATAAATCTTCGCTCGTTCCAAGAGACTCTTCCCATATGCAAAAGAAGAACTTATTACAAGGAGGCATACCCCTACTGTCGATAATTTCATAAAGTTTTTCCCGGAGAAACCATTTTTGGAGGAATGGCATTTATCGTACGCCATATTTGGTACCAAATGGGAACGGTCGAAAGCCTTGCCCAAACCGTCCCACGTGTTCCAACTCTCAACATTTCATCGGATGGCCAAGGCTCTTTTGGATCTTCAACAACATACGCATAATAAAAACCCTCCTCAAACGAAATAGGATCCACACTATCAACCATCCCACTAAAAGTACCGTGCTTAATTTTTGGCCAACCCGACACTTCCAAAGCTGGCCAACCGTAAAATCGAATTCTAACGGGTAGCCCTTTTTTGATCAAAGGCATATTAAAATCAGAAATTTTTAACAAGATAGCCCGCGTGGTTATTTTGGGAGCGAACAAAACAACATCATCCCCTTTAGAGATGTATCGATTTTTGTCATTCACCAACACCCTTAAGACGTGTCCATCTTTTTGCGCCACTACATCAGAAGTTGCATACCGTGCAATATCGGTTTTTTGACGCTCATCATCCCTCTTAAGACCATTTAAACGCACTTGTGCCGAATTCATTGTGTTATCAGCTGCACGAATTTTATGGAGCGCTTCTAGCAAATACTGCTCTTTTTCTTGCCGAATAATGTCAAGATTGCGTTTTTGAATATCCAAATCAATAGTGACTTTTTCCCACTCCGCTTTTGCTTTTGCATAAGTGTTCTCTGCGCGTTCCAAAGAGCGTTTGGACTCAATTGCATCGTGGAATAGCGCTTTTGTCCGTTCGTAATTTGCTTTCTCAACACTATAACCTTGCTGTATTGCGGTTTTTTTAAACTCTAAGCTTTTGAGTTCCTCTTGCGCTTGCCCCAGCCGCTTCTCATAAAGCTGACCCCCATTTTCCATTTGCTCCACTAAATTAGCACGATTTTTCGCTAGCGTTGCAAACTCCTCATTGGTATACCCTATCTGATTATTGATACTTTCATCCATCCGATCAATTCGTTGGGAATAGTTTTGATCCAAATCGACCATTCGAAAAAGCTTGTCCCCTTTTTTAACTTGCTGATCTTCACGAACATAAATAGTTTCAACAAACCCATCAACCGTTGAAGCAATCTTATATCCTCTCTCCGATGGATTTTGAGCAATCAACGTCCCCTCACCCATAACCGTTTGTTGCCAAGGCAAAAAAAGCATCCCAACCAATATCGCTATTATGATACTCGTAATGAGTAATAAACGATAAATCCCTCTATTTGGTGTCGTCGACTCTAAAGATTTAAAATCAAATGAAATCATACATTTGCCCCCACAGCTTCAGAAAGTTTATCAACTTTATAAAATCCTTCTATCGTGTCGTAAATATATTCCAGTTTTTTCACAAATCCTTTAATCGCATACGTAATCGACACCACTATAATCTCAGCAGCGATAAACTCCCCTACAGGCAAATGCCCCTCGATTACCAAATATCCCCCTATAACTAAGAAACCACTAAATACGACCCCCTCTGTAATAAAACTAAGCGTTTTTTGTCGTATGATGACTCCAAAGCGAGCTTCACGTGTCGCCACATATTGGGATAACTTTTGATCAAAACCCCTTAGCTTCTCCTCTTTAGAAGTGGATTGGTCATAAATATGTTGTAAATAATAAATAGCATTATGTTTAGCATCTGAATTAGCAATGGCAGCCGAGTAACCATTTTTGCCAAAAAGCAAAAGAAGAATCACATAAAGTACAGAAAAAAAAGCCCCTCCAATAAAAAGAAGTGGGTCAAAAAACAACAATAAAATAAGACTAACAAATATTTGAACAGCAATGCCCATACCATCTAACCACAAAAGGGGAAAGGATTTTTGTATCGCTGTGATATCAAAAAAATAATTCATATATTTATCTAAATTGAGCTCTTTTTTTGTACTCTCTACATTCTGATTTACAGCATTAGTTGAAATATCTATTGCTGACGTTAGAAAAATCTTCTGTTGGAACTTCTCAATAATATATTCTCTAATGACCTGCAAAACTGTTACGATTACGAATAATGTAATCGTGATAAATCCAAGAATATAGAGTGAAATTTCAGCATGCGACATGACACTGTTAACAATAAAAGAAGACGATAGGGGAATCGATAACGTAAGTAGTGCTTCTATAAACGAAAAATACAAAAGAGTAACAATGATCTTTTTGTCTTCTTTGATGATTTTTTTAGCACTATTAAAAATAATTTTATTTACATCCACATTAACTCCATTTTAATCATTATACTACTGTAATTGTATCGGAGAAAGGTAATAAAATGAAAATTCTATATTGAGCAACATTGTTGAACATATCAAAGTTTTTATACCTCCCTTGCTTTTCAGCTTGGGATGATTATCTTTAAGAATATTCCCTCATCATTGTGAACAAACAGAAGAAGTAAATCACATCCAAACATTATCAATCAGCCGCGTCACCCCTACTCGTGCAGCGACCAAAACGATAGTATCCCCGATCACCACTTCCGAGATAGATTCAAATGCACGGTTAACGATGGCGACATATTCAACGTCCAAAGGCTCCAAAATTACCAGCATAGCCTTTCGAAGTTCACTGCTGTTACGATTGCCTTGCATCACCATTTTCGTCGCCTCTTTGAGAGAAGCGGAAAGTTTGAGCGCCTCTGTACGCTCTTTGCTGTCCAAATAAACATTACGGCTACTAAGGGCTAGACCGTCTTTCTCACGCACTGTTTCCATTAGGATAATCTCAATATTCATACAAAAATTGCGCACCATTTGGGTAATCAATGCGAGCTGTTGAGCGTCTTTTTTCCCGAAATACGCTTTTGTAGGGCGTACAGCGTTAAGAAGTTTTAGCACCACAGTAAGCATCCCATCAAAATGTCCCGGACGAGATGCCCCCTCAAGGATATAGCCACGAACAGCAGGGGCACACACACTCACCTCATCGGCTTCATACATGGATTCAGGATAAAAGAGGAGATCTACACCGCTGAGTTCACAAATTTTTAAATCCGCCTCCTCACGACGGGGGTATTTGCTCAAATCTTCCCCTACTAAAAACTGCGTCGGATTGACATAAATAGAGACAACGACGATCTCATTATCACGGCGTGCCGCTTCGATGAGGGAGCGATGCCCACTATGCAATGCCCCCATTGTTGGAACAAATCCAATTCGTCCCGATATACCCTCCAAAATCTCCCGCAACTCTTTTACGGTACGTGCAATCCTCATTGTTTTAACCTTTATCTAGGAGATCTATACTATAATTGCAATTATAATATAACCACAGGAAAAATAGTGGATCACTACGAATATACCGAATTATTGAAGACATTGACCATTAAAATGCAAAACGTTACGGATGTTGTCCGTCCAAATGAGATACAAACACGCCTTGATGAGATTACCGCACTCGAAAATTCCGATGGATTTTGGAATGATGTGACCTACGCAGGGGTTGTTCAAAAAGAGAAAACACAGTTAGAACGAAAGCTTGCCAAATATTCCAAAACCTTTCATACTCTTGGCGATGCCGTCGATTTATATGAAATGGCAAAAGAGGAAGCGGATGAGGAGACCATCGAATCTCTCTTTTCTGATGCAGGGGAACTGGAAAATAAGATCAAGCAAATGGAAGTGGAAGTGCTCCTTTCAGGGGAACACGATGCCCATAATGCGATCGTCACCATCCATCCAGGGGCGGGGGGAACCGAATCTCAAGATTGGGCATCTATGCTGTTGCGGATGTATACCCGTTGGGCGGAGCGTCATGATTTCACCGTCGAAATGCTCGATTATCAATCGGGTGAAGAGGCAGGGATCAAAGATGCGGCACTCCTTATCAAAGGGGTCAATGTTTACGGTTATCTAAAAAATGAAAACGGTATCCACCGACTTGTCCGTATCAGTCCGTATGATTCTGCTGCTAAGCGCCACACTAGCTTTACCTCCGTCCTTGTCTCCCCTGAGCTTGATGATGACATTGAGATCGAAATCGAAGACCGTGACATTCGTATTGATACCTACCGTGCGTCAGGCGCGGGGGGTCAACACGTCAATAAAACCGAATCGGCAATTCGTATCACCCATATCCCCACAGGGATTGTTGTCCAGTGTCAAAATGACCGAAGCCAACACAAAAATAAGGCAACTGCCTTTAAAATGCTCAAATCCCGTATTTATGAGATGGAGCTTGCCAAACAAAAAGCGGCTGTCGATGGGGTGGAAAAAAGTGAAAATGGGTGGGGGCATCAAATCCGTTCCTACGTTTTAGCTCCCTATCAACAAGTCAAAGATACTCGTTCAGGAATCCCTTATTCCAATATCAGCACCATTCTCGATGGTGATATTGATGAAATGATCGAAGGGGTTCTTATTGCCCTTAACCGCAAAGATGAAGAGTAACTAAGCAAATTAATGCAAAATTCCCTCCTAAAAGAGTGTGCGCTCGATGAGCCATGCTCGTATATCACTGGAAACTCCCAAACCATTCACTATAAAGTCATTCAAAACTCTACCAAAGAGCAATGTGAAGCATTAATCCTTCGAGGATGGAGACGCTTTGGTCAGATGTACTTTCGTCCCGTCTGTAGTAACTGTACCGCTTGTGAAAGCCTCAAAATCGATGTGAAAAGCTATGAGTTTAGCAAATCAGAACGGCGGATACTGCGTAAAAACAGTCATCTCACTACCTATGTACGCCACCCAAGCATAAGTGGTGAACATCTGGAACTTTTTTACCGTTATCACGCCTATAAACATCGCACAAGAGAGTGGGACGCCCCCAAAATTGATCCGAAAAACTATCGTGCCTCATTCGTCAACGGTCATGGAGATTTTGGGTATGAGGTTCTTTATTTTGAAGAGGAGAAACTAATCGCTGTCGATCTTATTGATATATTAGAGGAGGGGATCTCCTCACTGTATTGCTATTATGATCCCCACTATTCCCATTTATCATTGGGTAAATATACCCTCCTTGAACAAATTGCCCTTGCGAAGCGATTGGGGCTTAGATGGATATATTTGGGCTACTACGTCCAAGGGTGCCAGAGTTTGGAATACAAAGCATCGTATTCTCCCCTTTTACAGCTACAAGGACGACCCCAAGAGGGGGAAAAACCACGTTGGCTTAACACTAATGTAACACAGTATGATTATAATTAAGTGAAATTTTTAGTTCAAGGAAAAATAATGAAAAAACTCCTCTTTCTATGCGCCTTTGCGTTCTCCCTCTTTGCCGCTGATATGAAATTTCAGACGGTCTCCCCAAGCGAAGCGACACTGCTGCAAACAGGTGACAAGAAACAACATTGTCCTACATGCAATATGGATTTGGTAAAATTTTACAAAACGTCTCATGCCGTAAAATTCAAAGATGGTACCTACCGTCAATACTGTTCGATTCACTGTCTTATAAACGAACAAGAGATGGGATATTTACGGGATAAAAAAAGTTTGATCGCTGAGATTTTAGTGGCTGATGCGAAAGGATTTAAGATGATCCCTGTCCGAAAAGCATTTTATGTTATCGGTAGTACTGTAAAAGGGACAATGAGTCGCATTAGTACCTATGCGTTTGCAACCAAAGCAGACGCTTTGGAATTTCAAAATAGCAATGGTGGAAACCTAGGGACGTATGAAGATGCGTATACAGCAACCATGGATGACTTTAAAAAATAAGTGAAAGTTTTTCTTATTTTCTCCCTCTCTTTTCTAACCCTTTTCGGGAACTCCTTGTATGTTGGGATAGGGGAAAAATCCTACCCCTGCATGGCGTATCTCGCCCTTATGTCTGATAAAGATCCTACTGTCGTTAAAAATGCTTTTATTACCGATTTTGACAGTGGTGTAAAACTAAATCCTTACAGCGCCTTTTTTGTTTTAAACGCTCACTTTCGATCAACCTGTTCGAAATATCCCATCATTGCCTTTAAGAAAAAGGAAAGTGCCCATAATTTTATACACTATTATGGTGGAGATATCAGAGATTTCGATTTTGCATTGGCAGTTGCCAACAACGATTTAGCCGTCGATGCCCCCGTTATTGAACGACGAAAACACCAAGAAATAGTACGAGGCAAGGCTATTTTTGCCCAAAAGTGTCATGGCAATCAGCCCCATTGTCTTCCCCTAAAATCTCACGATGCCTATTCATTGCAAATCTTTTTAGACAATCGTCAATCCCTTTCAAAATCTCTCTTAAAACAAACAATCAACGTCCCCCTAGAAGCAAAATGTCTCGTTTGTGGTATGTTTGTTCACAAGTATCCCAAATGGACAACCCAAATCGTCACCAAAAACCAAGAAAACCATTTTTTTGATGGCGTAAAAGACATGATGAAATTTTATTATCAACCATCACTCTATCACCGCAATGACACCATTGACGATTTCACCCATATATTTGTCAGTGATTATTATACTCTCGAAAAAATAGAAGCACGAAACGCCATATTTGTTAGTGGATCGGATGTGTATGGTCCTATGGGATATGAATTAATCCCTTTTAAAAACAAAGCGGATGCCCTAGAGTTTAGTAAAGCACACAAGGGTAAAAAAATACTCTCTTTTGATGCAATCACCCCACAAATTATCTGGAGTCTTGATTAATGAATACAAAAGCTTTTTACCGTTACGCTTTTTTACTTCTTCGTAAAGACAGTGGACATCATACTGTTTCATTCGCCCTTTTCTTTATTATTTTATTTTTACTTTTTAGTGTTTTATTTATTGCAACAAGCTTACAATCTAAACAACTCACTATCGTTAAAAATGAACCCGAAATTCTCGTTGAAAACTATAAAGGGGGAAAGAAAGTCGATATCGATGACTATTTTATCCAACCCTTAACCACCCTCAAAGGGGTCGATGCGATAATCCCAAGAATACTAGGTAACTACCCATTTGAGCAAGCAGGGGTAACATTCCAAATTATTGGTATTGACTTTTTTGCCCCCAATTTTAACGATCAAATCAACCGCTTAACAAAAGAAAAAATAAATTTAGCCTCCCAAGAGGTGGTCTTCATTCCTAGCGGTGTACAAAAAATTCTAGCACAATCCTATTACCAAAAAGAGTTCACCCTCTACTCTTACACCGGAGAACCTAAAAAAGTTACCCTAGTACCACTACCAACTCAAAACGTCGGTATAAGTGAAAACAACGTTATTCTTTGTGACACTTCACTTGCACGTGAGATTTTAGGATTGGAAACCTTCGAATACAGTGATCTCTACCTCAGCGTCCCCAATGAAATGGAAATACCGAATCTGGTAACTGAGGTTCGAACCCTCTATCCAAATGCTAAAATAACAACAAAAGAGACTCATATTGCCCAAATTCATACCCTTTACGATACAAAGGGGGGGATATTCCTCTCGTTGTTTACTATCGTACTTCTTAGTTTTATGATTCTCCTCTACCAAAAAACCCTTTTTTCTTTCGCATCGGAGAAAAAAGAGATTGGAATATTACGCGCTGTTGGGTGGAAAATTACCGATATTATTCTCCTCAAAATGGTTCAAAATCTTTTTATTGCCCTTTTTGGATATCTCACCGCCCTTATTGCTGCCTATCTTTTTGTTTTCAAATTCGATGCCCCACTCCTTAGAAATATTTTCATCGAGAGTGATATGCGTCCATTTCTCCCCCATTTTATCCCCTCTTTTGGTCTTAGTGAACTCATACTAGTATTACTCATTAGTGTTGTCCCCTTCGTCGCAAGTGTCCTCTTTCCTGTATGGAAACTCTCCGTTATCGACCCTACGGAGGTAATGAAATGATAACCCTCACTCAATTGGAAAAAATTCACAATCATGGTGCTAAAAATGAGTTTGTCGCCCTCCGTGGGATTAATCTCTCCATTGAGAGAGGGGAATGTGTGGTCTTTAAGGGGGTAAGCGGTAGTGGTAAAAGCACCCTTTTGTCTCTCATAGGAGGGATGAGTAAACCCTCGCATGGAAGTATCCTTATTGACAATCTCCCCATTGCGAAGCTCCCTGATGATAAAGTCTCCCACTTTCGCCTCACAACTATTGGCTTTATCTTCCAATCCTTTAACCTTATCGACGATTTAAGTGTGCGGGAAAATATTCTTACCCCTACCATTTGTCTCAATATCTCCGAAGAAGAGCGCGAAAGTAGATTTCAACGTGCAGCAGAATTTGCCAATATTACCAACAAAAGTTCTACTCGTGCCAAAGATTTAAGCGGAGGAGAAAAACAACGGTGCGCAATCGCTCGCTCCCTCATCAATAACCCCACTCTTATTATTGCCGATGAACCAACAGCGAATTTAGATCAGCGCAATAGCCTCTATTTCATCGAAACGATGCAAAAATTAAAAGCATTAGGAAAAACGATTTTAATTGCTACCCACGATGAAATTTTTGAACACCATGTTCTCGTAGACAGAATTATTCACTTAGAATACGGAGAGATCATCTGATGAATGAAGCCTTACTCTCCACAGGTGTCCTCACCCTCTTGTTCACCGAAATGATACTCTTCATCCTAGTATCAGTCGCCTTTATAGGGGGATTACGTATTTATCGGAATTGGGATTTTGAAAGCTTGGCATCCTCCCAATACCTTTTAGAAAAAAAGAACTACTTCACCACAACGGTTGTCGCTTTTGTATTGGGGGTAAAATTTATTCTTCTCCCCGTCTTTGCTAATGTCGTCGATGGACTCGCAGAGATTGTCCCAGCAGCCATGTGTGGCGCAGGGGTCATCAACTCCAACGACTACGGTATTCCAATCTTTTTGTTAAAACTTTTTCTCCTTTTTTTGGGGATATGTTGGATGATTATCAATTCTATTGATGCAGAAAACAACTACGCCTATACGAAACGAAAATATGAACTTTTTTTTGGAATCTATCTTCTTCTCTTAGGAGAACTTTTATTTCAAGGACTTTTTTTTACCCACATCTCATTAGAAACTCCAGCGGCGTGTTGCAGTACTCTATACGAAGCCACTAACGGTTCACCTCTCCCTTTTGCCCTTACCTCTTCAACCCTTGGCTTGCTTTTTGGAATCATCTCTTTGATGCTTACCGTAGCTCTCCTCAACAACGAAAAATACCTCTCTTTTGCCCTTGGAGGAGTTTTTCTTTATTTTGGCTACTATTTTATCCTTCATATCGTCGGTATTTACATTTACGAACTTCCTACTCATATATGTCCATTTTGTATGCTCCAAAAAGAGTATTTTTACATCGGTTATGTGTTATGGGGTTCCCTCTTTTTAGGAACCTTTTTCTCAATGGCACCCTTAGTATTAGAAGCACTCGTACACCAAGACACACCACGAAGCTTTCATTATGCTCTCTTTTTTAATCTCCTATTAGTGATAATAGCGATCTATTTTATCGTAGGATTTTACTTAAAAAATGGAGTATGGTTATGAACAAACTATCCAAAACAATGTTACTAATAGGGTTTTTGGCAATCCTCGTTATCCTCTTCGTCTCCCTCTCAAAAAATCAACAGATGATCGTCGTCGAAAGTGGTAATACAACCCATCGCCCCTTACCTATGCGTATCGACCATTTTCAAGATAGTGATTGTGGTATGGTTATCCATTCGCTCGATTATGCCTCTCAAGTAATCAACCAAGAGGGGAAAACATGGTTTTTTCACGACCATGGAGGAATGGTAAACTGGCTAAGTTCCAAAGAGTTTAAAGAAGATGCCATAATATGGGTATGGGCAAAAGACACCCACTCGTGGATTGATGGAAGAGGTGCATGGTACAGTCGAACAGATGATACCCCCATGCATTACGGCTTTGGAGCATACGCCATACCCCATCAAGGGCTCATCTCTTTTACTGAAATGTCTACGCTTATGCTACGAGGAGAAAACCTGACCAATCCCCACGTTCGAAAACAATTAGGGATCAAGGGGTAACATGGAAACTGTCAATATTCTCTCTATTATTACCATCGCCCTCTTAGGCTCTCTAGGTCACTGTATCGGAATGTGTGGCGGTATTGTCATGGCCTATTCCTCCACAAAAATCAAAAGTGACACCTCCAGACCAAAAGCCGCACTCTCCCACTTACTTTACAGCCTTGGACGAACAACAACCTATACAACATTAGGTGCCATTTTCGGATTTCTAGGGGGAGTGGCCACACTTAACAACATGGTATACGGAGGGATGCTTCTTATTGCAGGCGTCGCAATGATTTTAACCTCATTTTCCTTATGGGGGAAAATTCGCTTTCTCACCGTCATAGAACACAGCTTGTCATCTACCTCTTGGTACCGACAAACCTTTCGATCGCTCATTAGCTCCAATTCCTATGAAAGCTTTTTTTTATTAGGACTACTCAATGGATTACTCCCTTGTGGACTTGTCTATTTTTTCGCCATCACAGCAGCAAGTACAGGAAGCCCATTATGGGGAGGATTCGTTATGATGATTTTCGGTCTTAGTACCCTCCCTGCCCTTTTTAGTCTAGGATATTTTGTGGGGGCGTTTCGACAAAGTTCATTTCGAGGTGTCATGATGAAACTAGCGGGATTTGCAATTATGGGCTATGCGATTTTGACAATTATTAATGGAATTGATTACATACAACGTCCCGAAAAAACCCTTCTTGAGTGTCATGGGAAATAACTACGATTAGATTTTACCGTATTGTCTGCATTCTCAATGTGGACATTGGGAACAAGAAAAAATAAAACTCTTTTAACTGTAAAAGAGAAAGCGGGTAATTATATCAGAAGAATAAAAAGTTGAGGTTAGAAATAAAGGAGATACCCCGAAGGGGCATCTAAGAAGAAAAACTTAGCTGTTACGCTTTTTGATAATCTCTTCGGCAACGTTACGTGGAACTTCGGCATAATGATCGAATTCCATAGAGTAGCTTGCACGTCCTTGAGTTGCAGAACGAAGGTCAGTAGAGTAACCGAACATTTCTGACAATGGAACAAATGCGTCAACAATTTTGTTACCAGAACGGTCACCCATATTGTTCACTTGTCCGCGACGGCGGTTAAGGTCACCAATAACGTCACCCATGAAGTTTTCAGGTACTTCTACTTCAACTTTCATCATAGGCTCTAGGATCGCTGGGTTTGCTTTACGGCACGCCTCTTTGAATCCCATTGATGCAGCGAGTTTAAACGCCATCTCAGAGGAGTCAACCTCGTGGTATGAACCATCATACAAAGTAACTTCGATGTCTTCGATAGGATAACCCGCAAGAACACCTTTTTGCATTGCTTCTTTACACCCTTTTTCAACAGCAGGAATATACTCTTTTGGAATAACACCACCTTTGATGTCGTTGTTAAAGGTATATCCTGTGCCTGCTTCACCGGGCTTAACGATGAGATAAACGTGACCGAATTGTCCACGTCCACCTGATTGTTTTGCGTATTTGTACTCTTGTTTTACTTCCGCACGGATTGACTCACGGTAAGCAACTTGTGGAGCACCTACTTCTGCTTCAACTTTGAACTCACGGAACATACGGTCAACAAGGATTTCTAAGTGAAGTTCACCCATACCAGAAATAATTGTTTGACCTGTTTCTTCGTCTGTGTGAACACGGAAAGAAGGATCTTCAGCTGCAAGTTTAGCAAGTGCGATACCCATTTTTTCTTGGTCAGGTTTAGTTTTTGGCTCAACCGCAACCGAGATAACTGGCTCAGGGAAGTGCATACGCTCTAACACTAAACGCTCACGCTCGTCACAAAGAGTATCTCCAGTTGTTGTATCTTTAAGACCAACAACTGCACCGATTTCACCCGCATAAAGAGATTTGATCTCTTCACGTTTGTTTGCGTGCATTTTTACGATACGTCCGATACGCTCTTTTTTACCTTTGATGGTATTGTAAGCATACGTACCTGATTCAAGCACACCACGATAGACACGTACGAAAGTAAGTTGTCCAACGAATGGATCGGTCATGATTTTGAACGCAAGACCAGCAAAAGGGGCATCATCCGTTGAGGCAACTTCAACTTCAACCTCTTCATCATCTTCCATAGTCCCTTTGATAGCCGCAACTTCCAAAGGTGATGGGAGATAATCAACAACCGCATCAAGGAGAGTTTGTACCCCTTTGTTTTTAAACGCAGTACCACATGTCATAGGAATGATTTCCATTTTAAGACATCCAGCTTTGATCCCGCGCATAATCTCTTCGTTAGTGAGTTCACCCTCTTCGAAGAATTTCTCCATCAATGTATCGTCGCCCTCAGCAGCCGCTTCCATCATTTGTGCACGGTATTTATTCGCAAGTTCAATCATATCAGCAGGAATTTCTGCTTCTTGGTAATTAGATCCCATAGCGGCATCTTCATCCCAAAGGATTGCTTTCATTTTAACAAGATCAACAATCCCTTTAAATCCATCTTCAGCACCAATTGGAAGTTGAATAGCAACAGGGTTTGCTTTAAGACGTAGACGAATCTGCTCTTCAACGTTATAAAAATCAGCACCCGTACGGTCCATTTTATTAACAAAAACCATACGAGGAACACCATAACGGTTTGCTTGACGCCATACGGTTTCCGATTGTGGTTGAACACCACCTACCGCACAAAACACCGCAACTGCACCATCGAGTACACGCATAGAACGCTCAACTTCAATGGTGAAGTCAACGTGGCCCGGAGTATCAATAATGTTGATTTGTTTCCCTTGCCACTCACAGGTTGTTGCAGCAGAAGTGATCGTGATACCACGCTCTTGCTCTTGCTCCATCCAGTCCATAGTTGCAGCACCTTCGTGAACCTCACCGATTTTGTGTGAAACACCTGTATAGAACAAAATACGTTCTGTAGTCGTTGTTTTACCCGCGTCAATGTGCGCCGCGATACCGATATTTCTAACGTCTTCTAGTTTGTGGGATCTTGCCATGATAATAGCCTTAAAAGTAGTTTTAATGGGGAGAATGATAACCCGATCGGGTTATCAAAAGATTACAGGTACTATTACCAGCGGTAGTGAGCAAACGCTTTGTTCGCTTCAGCCATACGGTAAGTATCTTCTTTACGTTTGAATGATGAGCCTTTATCGTTAGCAGCATCCATCAATTCATTCGCCAAACGCTCAGCCATAGTGCGTTCGTTACGTTTGCGTGATGCATCCGTCAACCAACGAATAGCCAATGAAAGCTGACGAACAGGGCGTACTTCTACTGGAACTTGGTAGGTCGCTCCACCCACACGGCGGCTTTTTACTTCGATTACTGGTTTGATATTATCAATCGCTGCGTTAAACACTTCGATACCAGTTTTTTCGCCACGTGAACTCATAATGTCAAGGGCACTGTACATAATTTTTTCAGCAGTACTTTTTTTACCATCCCACATAAGTTTGTTAATAAACTTAGTCAAGATTTTTGAACCATGAACGGGGTCAGGCATAATTTCGCGAACGGGCGCTTTTCTTCTTCTCATAATATTTCCTTCAATTTTTAAAATTTACTCAAAAATCGGTCATCAAAAACCGAATCTTGTCAGGCTAGATGATTATTTCTTAACCTTAGCTTTTTTCGTTCCGTATTTAGAACGAGATACTTTACGGTCTTTAACACCCGCAGTATCAAGAGCACCACGTACGATATGGTATTTTACCCCTGGTAAATCTTTTACACGACCACCACGAACGAGAACAATCGAGTGCTCTTGCAAGTTGTGACCCTCACCACCGATATAACTAATAACTTCAAACCCAGAAGTCAAACGAACTTTAGCAACTTTACGAAGAGCCGAGTTGGGTTTTTTAGGGGTTGTAGTATATACACGAGTACATACACCACGACGTTGTGGGCATGACACCAAAGCAGGTGATTTTGATTTTTTCACTACCGCTTGTCGCTCTTTACGAATAAGTTGGTTGATTGTTGGCACACAATCTCCTTGTTTTGAAATGTTCCAGTAGAATCTTAGATCCACCCGTAGGGGACTAATAAACGCAAAATCATAGCCGATTATTGATTAAATATAGCTTATTTTAAGGAAGGTTTAAAGGGTGGGGGTGAACTATTCTTTCATGGAATCCAAATAGAGCGTATCAGGACAAATGTCTTGCTCGTGAGGCCATACAACTGTCCCAAGTCCCAAGTGTGCTTGATGAAAATAATCTAACGATTTAAACTCGCGGAATACTCCGAAATCTAAAAGGTCAGAACAGTCATAAACCCCTCGTTCGCCGTTATCAAAAACAAGATGAAGCTTATAGTCCGAAGATGTTGAGACGCTTTTTACTCTTGGATTCATAGTCTTATCTTAATGGTTCGATTTTATAAATACTCTCACCACCCACAGCTAACTGCCAATCTGCAATTAATTCATCACGATGCAATTCCATCCATGCTTGTAATAATTTCATTTTTGGAATAGGAATACTACCTTCAAGAACTTGTCCATCAGCAATTGCCGCAACCACTTCATCATCTTGATATTTGACATGAATATGTGGAGTTTTATGTTGTTTATTATCCATATAATACATATAGACGATAAGACCGTAAAACATACTAATTGTTGGCATTTAAAACCTCTCTGTGTTAACTCCCAAAATTATAGCGCATTTTGTTATCCAGAGTGGCGTTAGACAACTCCCAAGCTTGGAAGTTGGTAGGGAGAGATTCTAGCTGTATTAATCGTTAGCAATTTTAAGCATATTTACTTTAATAGCATCCAAATCTTGTGTTGCTAAATTAACATTACCGTTGAGTGCAAGTGAATATCTAACTTCTGTATCATAAACGATTTTTGAACCATTTTTATAAGCGTATACTTTGATGTGTAAAGGAATTATTTCATTATTTGGTAAGCAGGAAAAAAAGATAGCAAAAAAGGATTTTATTAAAAATATTCTCGCTCTTGAAGCAAAATTAAAAGCTACCAGTGAAACGCCCACAGAACAAACAATTTACAGATATTTAAATGGTCAGCGAGAAATCAAAATAGAACTCATCCCCTACATTGCCGAAGTATTAGGAGTCAACGAACAAGACCTTTTTACCTTTGATCTTGAATATTCTTGCAACTACAATTACCGCCAATCCAAGGAAGTGCATGCGATTATCGAACTGTTGAAATATAAAGTGCTTTATGGGGAAAGGGTGAAGAGGATTTAAGAGGAGCTGGATTCCCGCCTTTGCGGGAATGAGAATGAGAAAGAAAAAATCTTACTCGTTAAACATAATCGTTTGGTCTTTATAGATACCTGTTCCTACTGGAATGGTACGACCGATGATGACGTTCTCTTTAAGATCAGTCAAATCATCAATTTTCGCAGCAACGGCAGCTTCCGTCAATACTTTGGTTGTGTCTTGGAACGATGCGGCTGAAATGATCGAATCGGCACTCACCGCTGCACGGGTAATACCAACAAGATACGGTTCAGCGATGGCTGGTTGACCACCAAGACGGAGAATTTTTTCATTCTCAATCTTGAATTGGACTTTCGAAGCAACATCACCCTCAATAAATTTCGTATCGCCTGAACGAAGAATCTTCACTTGACGTAACATTTGAGTAAAGATAACTTCGATATGTTTGTCCGCAATATTAACCCCTTGACGGCGATACACTTGCTGAACTTCACTAACTAAATAATGATAGAGTGCTTTGACTCCCAAAATTCGTAGAATTTCATGAGAGCTCATAACCCCATCCGTTAAACGCTCACCTGAGTGAACGAACTCACCCGTGTGAACTAATGCGGTCAGATTTTTATCAACAAAATACTCTTTGACCATACCGTTAACCGACGTGATCAAAATACGCTCTTTACCACGAAGTGGTTTACCGAAGCTTACCACCCCATCAAGTTCAGCGATCAATGCGATCTCTTTAGGTTTACGTGCTTCAAAAAGTTCAGATACACGAGGTAGACCCCCCGTAATATCACGTGATTTTTGAAGTGCTTTTGGTGTACGTGCCAAAATATCGGCCACTTTTACTTCTGCTCTATCTTGCGCAAAAATTGCCGTTTTAGGATCAACGGAGTAGCGAATAATTGTCCCATCATTAGCTGCCAATACGATAGCTGGCTTAAATTCAGGAGCAACATACTCGTTGATCATCAAACGCGTTTTTCCCGTCAACTCATCAAATTGCTCCGATGCTGTAACCCCTGGGATAATATCTTCAAAAGTAATAACACCATTTGTTTCCGAAATGATAGGATTCGAATACGGATCCCATTCAGCAATAACAACCGATTCCTCTTTTTGTGCTTTTGCCAAGAGGGTGTCTGATTTTACCGCTTCATTATCGTTTATTTCAATCACTGAACCACGTGCGATATAGTGACGAATTGCTTCACGGTCTTCACCATCTGCAACAACAGCAAAGAGCCCTTTAACATCAACATTATACCCTTTGGTGATCTCATGGTGACGCTCAAGGAAATCCCCTTTGAGAAGGTAATATTTAACAACCCCTTTCTCTTTGGCGAAAATCTTTTGGCTGATCGGTGCACCGTCTTTGACCAAAATCTCAGAAGCGTAGGGGATACGATTAGGTACATTCCAACCATCTTTAATGGTTTCAACTATCGATTCGTCTTCTTTGACAAGGGCACCATTTTCGTACGGAAGATAAAATTTACCCTCGATTTTACCACTAACCCCTGCGAGTTCATTGGGTTTTGCTACTTCGTTTTTACGAAGGGTGTAGCGCATTGTTTGAGACTCACCTTTAACACTAACAATGATTTCATCGTGAATCGTTTGGATCTCGAATGTCCCCGTAAACGGTGCTTTAATTTTGGGTTCAACCAATAAAATAGCGGCATTACGACGATTGGCAACGACTTGTTTCCCCTCTTTAGAGAGGTAGGTTTTCATGTTGTAATAACGGATAAACCCTTCTTTGGTCACGATAACTTGACGCTCTTCACGAGTACTTGATGCTGTTCCCCCAACGTGGAAGGTACGAAGGGTTAATTGTGTTCCTGGTTCACCGATCGACTGAGCCGCAAGAATACCAACGGCTTCCCCTTTACGAACAATACCCCCTGAACCCAAGTTGAGTCCATAACACAATGCACAAATACCACCCTCAGATTTACACGTTGTAGGAGTACGAATATGAACTGCTTTAATACCCGCTTCAGCAACTTTTGAAGCTTTAATCTCATCAATTAATGTCCCTTCGGAAAAAAGGATCTCATTCGTAATAGGATCAATCGCATCTTCCGCTAAAACACGTCCATAAATACGATCTTCTAACGGTTCAATGAGCTCATTACCGACAGAAATATCGGTGAGTTCAATCCCTTCATGAGTACCACAATCGTGCTCGACGATTTTTACGTTTTGAGCAACGTCAACGAGTTTACGAGTCAAATAACCTGCATTCGCTGTTTTAAGTGCCGTATCCGCAAGACCTTTACGAGCACCGTGGGTTGAAATAAAGTACTCAAGGACGTTAAGACCCTCTTTAAAGTTAGAGATAATTGGAGTCTCAATAATCGAACCATCAGGTTTCGCCATAAGACCACGCATACCTGCAAGCTGACGAATTTGAGCCGCAGAACCACGCGCTCCAGAATCCGCCATCATAAAGATTGAGTTGAATCCATCTTTATCACTCTCGACGAGTTCCATCATTCCGCCTGCGACGGTATTATTCGTATCGGTCCAAACGTCAATGATCTTGTTATAACGCTCTTGCTCCGTCAATAGACCCGCTTCGAACTGTTTTTGGATCTCTTTTACCCGATTTTTAGACGAAACAATCAAAGCTGCTTTCATCTCAGGGATAATAATATCGGCAATCGAGATAGAAACACCCGATTCTGTCGCATATTTGAAACCAAGGTTTTTCAAATCATCCAAGAACCCAGCGGTAATCGCAATACCACCATGCTTATTAACATAGTCAACGATTGCATTGATATTTTTCTTTTTCATCGTCACGTTCCACAACTCAACGGGGACGAAATCAGGAAGGATTGATTTTAGAATCATTTTTCCTGCGGTTGTGTGAATCATACGTCCATCCACACGAGTACGCACTTTTGCATGTAAATCAAGGGCTTTGTGCTCAAGGGCAATCATTACTTCATCAACATTGCTGAAAAGTTTGTTCGACCCTTTAACATCATTTTTACCCAACGAGAGGTAATAAAGACCCAAGACCATATCTTGTGAAGGGGTTGCAATCGCTTTACCCGATGCTGGAAGCAAGATATTCATAGACGAGAGCATCAATACTTTACACTCTGCAATCGCTTCCGCCCCTAGTGGTACGTGAACCGCCATTTGGTCACCATCAAAGTCCGCATTGAAAGCGGCACAAACGAGAGGGTGCAATTGAATCGCTTTACCATCGATCAGTTTCGGGTGAAACGCTTGAATCGAGAGTTTGTGTAGTGTCGGTGCACGGTTGAGCATAATAGGATACCCATCAACGATCTCCGCCAAACACTCCCACACTTCATTGGTTTTTTCATCGATCATTTTTTTCGCCGCTTTGACGGTTGTTGCATACCCTTTATCTTCGAGTTTCGCAATCAAATGAGGTTTGAAAAGTTCCAATGCCATTAGTTTTGGCAATCCACACTGATCCATACGCAATGTTGGTCCAACGACGATAACGGAACGTCCAGAGAAGTCAACACGTTTACCAAGAAGATTTTGACGGAAACGCCCTTGTTTCCCTTTGATAATCTCAGAGAGCGATTTAAGAGGACGTTTATTCGCACCCTTAACGGCATTCGCACGACGACCATTGTCAAAGAGAGCATCGACTGCCTCTTGTAACATACGCTTTTCATTACGAACAATGATTTCTGGCGCTTCAAGCTCAATCAGACGTTTAAGACGTTGATTACGGTTAATAACACGACGATAGAGATCATTAACATCCGATACGGCGAATTTACCCCCATCCAAACTGACCAATGGACGAAGTTCAGGAGGCAATACAGGGAGAGCTGTGAGCATCATCCACGCAGGGTTATTCCCAGAATTCAAAAATGATTCAATAACTTTCAAACGTTTAACAATGGTTTTACGTTTTGCTTCGGAGTTGGTTTTTTGAACATCCTCTTTTAATGCCGAAAAGAGATCAACAAGATCGAGTTCGTCCAAAAGATCACGAACCGCTTGCCCACCCATTTGAGCAGAAAAACCGCTCTCTCCATACCGTTGTATGAGTGTACGGTACTGCTCTTCGTTAAGAACATCGTATTTAAGTACGGGTGATGTTTGTCCGCCATCATAACACGCTTCTCCCCCTGTTTTAACAATGTACGCTTCATAGTACAATACACGTTCAAGATCTTTCATTTTCACGCCAAGTAAGGTACCAATACGGCTAGGAAGTGAACTAACATACCAAATATGGGCAACAGGGGTAACCAAATCAATATGCCCCATACGGCTACGACGAACTTTAGAGGAGGTAACTTCTACTCCACATTTTTCGCACACAACCCCTTTGTAACGCATTTTTTTGTATTTGCCACACAAACACTCATAATCACGTACTGGCCCAAAAATTTTGGCACAAAACAATCCATCACGCTCTGGCTTGAGGGTACGGTAGTTGATTGTTTCTGGTTTTTTTACTTCACCATGACTCCATGAGAGGATTCTCTCAGGAGACGCAAGACGAAATTGTATTTGTTTAATATCCGTCGGGCGATTGTCATCCGTTACTGCAATTGGTACTAATTTACTCATGGTCTTCCACCTCGTCAAAAATCTCAATATCAAGAGCCAAAGATTGAAGCTCTTTGGTCAATACAAATAATGTTTCTGGAATACCCGATGGTGGAACACTCTCACCTTTGGTAATCGCTTTGTACGCACGGACACGTCCATCGACATCATCCGATTTGATTGTCAACATCTCTTTAAGAACTGCCGAAGCACCATACGCTTCAAGCGCCCATACTTCCATCTCTCCGAAACGTTGTCCGCCGAAGAGGGCTTTACCGCCAACGGGTTGTTGCGTTACTAATGAATATGGTCCTGTTGAACGAGCGTGTACTTTCTCATCAACTAAGTGATGAAGTTTCAAGATGTACATATACCCAACATTAACACGTTCTTTAAGCTTCTCACCCGTTTTACCGTCGTAAAGCTCCATTTTTCCATCATTATCAAGTTTTGCCAATTCGAAAAGTTGTCCGAACTCTGCTTCCGTAACACCCTCGAAAATAGGGGTAGCAAATTTAACCCCCTTCGCCCAATCTTGTGCATAGCCTAGGAACGTCATATCATCCATTGCCCCAATGGTAACTGCCGCATTCATAAGTCCTGCAACATCAGCAAATGAAATCATCTTCGCACGAAGTTCACTAATGAACTCTTTACGTTTTGATTCAAAAATCTCTTGTAATTGGAATCCAAGCTCACGCCCAACCATTCCCAAGTGCATTTCCAAAATTTGACCAACGTTCATACGAGAAGGAACCCCAAGTGGATTCAAACAAACGTCAACGGTACGTCCATTTGCCATGTACGGCATATCAACTTGTGGAACGATGATCGAAACGATACCTTTGTTCCCGTGACGACCCGCCATTTTATCCCCAACTTTGAGCTTACGCTTCGTTGCAATGTAAACTTTGACGTATTTGACCACACCATTTGGGAGGATGTCATCTTTTTCCAAGATAGAGAGTTTCTCTTCGTGTTCATCACGGAATTTTTTCTTCTCTTTTTGAAAGTGATTTTTCGTTTGGTTATACTTCTCTTGAATCCCATCCGTATACGCTTTAACAATGGTATTCATCGCAAAACGGTTGACCTCTTTGAGATCGTCACCATTGACCAAATCACCTGCACTGTACTCACGACCATTGACGCTTACCGCACTTTGAAGTGGGTGTTTTGTCAAGATAGAGGTAATACGAAGCATCTCCTCTTTGTCGATCATAAGAAGACGATCATAATGTTCACGCTCTAGTTCATCACGCTCTGCTTTTTCAAGCTCCAATGTACGGGGGTCTTTGTCATACCCTTTTTTCGTAAATACTTTAACGTCAACGACAACCCCTTCCATACTTGGCGTACAATAGAGGGACTTATTAACAACGTGACCCGCTTTTTCTCCAAAAATTGCCCGTAATAGACGCTCTTCAGGAGTTGGCTTCACTTCCCCTTTAGGTGAAACTTTACCAACAAGGATCATCCCCCCTTTAACGTAGGTACCAATTTTAACAATACCACTATCATCAAGATGAGAGAGTTCATCATCACGAACGTTCGGAATATCACGAGTAATCTCTTCGACACCGTGCTTAAGTTCGCGAGCTTCTGCCTCTTTTTCATAAATATGAACCGAGGTAAATGCGTCTTCGCGAATCATACGCTCAGACATAACGATCGCATCCTCGAAGTTATATCCGTTCCACGGCATAAAGGCAACGAGTGCATTGATACCGAGCGCCAACTCACCTTGATCCATGTTCGGACCATCCGCAATAATTTGCCCTTTTGCAACAACTTGACCTTCTTTTACAATCGGACGTTGCATAAAAGTGGTGTTTTGGTTGGTACGAAGATTTTTTTGCAAAGGATAGTAATCAATAAAGGTCCCCTCTTCATCTTCACCCATCACATAAATGTGTTTACCATCTACTTTTTCAACAATACCACCACGATCTGCTTTTACACACTCCCATGAATCACGAGCAACAAGTTTTTCAACCCCTGTTCCCACCATAGGGGCTTGTGGACGAAGCAATGGAACCGCTTGACGTTGCATATTCGATCCCATCAGGGCACGGTTCGCATCATCGTGCTCCAAGAAAGGGATCAAGCTTGCCGCAACACCAACAACCATATGAGGTGTCAAATCACGAAGATCACAATCTTTTGGTGATTTAAGCATAATTTCGCCATCTTTACGAATCTCAACCAAATCATCAAGGAAAACGCCATCTTCACCCAGACGGCTTGATGCTGCTGCGATGGTTTTCCCCTCTTCTTGTGTTGCTGTTAGATAAACGACTTCCGATGTAACCACTCCGTCCTTAACCGTATTATAAGGGGCTTCAATAAAGCCATGTTCATTGACTTTCGAATAGGTTGCCAACGTATTGATCAAACCGATATTTTGTCCCTCAGGAGTCTCAATCGGACAGATACGACCATAGTGAGTAGGATGAACGTCACGCACTTCAAACCCAGCACGCTCTTTGACAAGACCACCCTCTCCCAATGCTGAAAGACGACGCTTGTGGGTCACTTCCGACAATGGATTTGTTTGGTCCATAAACTGAGACAACTGTCCACCGCTAAAGAATTCCATAATGGTGGATGTAATCATTTTTGAGTTAACCAAATCGTGCGGCATTAGCTCTGCTGTGGGTCCACTCATGGTTGAGAGTTTATCTCTGATGGCTTTTTGCATCTTAACCAAACCATTGTGAAGCTCATTTCCAAGCAATTCACCAATCGAACGGATGCGTCGGTTACCAAGGTGGTCACGATCATCAATGTGCCCTTGCCCATTTTTGACTTTAATGACGTATTTAACCGTATTGATAATATCTTCGTTGGTCAAAACAGTCACATATTCAGGAACACTGAGTCCTAATTTATGATTCATTTTCATACGACCAACACGGGTCAAATCATAACGTTCTGGATCAAAGAAGAGTTGGTTAACAAAAACTTTTGCCGCATCTTTCGTAACAGGCTCACCAGGACGCATTACTTTGTAGATACGAATCGCTGCTAAATCATTTTCATCTTCAATATCTTCGGTTTGTTTTAATAGTTTCAATGAATCAACATCGGCAATAAATGCATTAATAACGGAACTATCGTGCCCTTCTGCAAGGTCATTGGCAATAACAAACTCCGTAATCCCCGCATCAAGCATTTTTTTAAGCTTCGTTTCATCCAATTGGGTCATTGTATCAAACATCACTTCGCCCGTAGAACTATCAATGATAGGCTCAGCCAAATGGCGCTCAATCAAAATTTCAATAGGGTATTGAATTGCTTTAACCCCCTCTGCTAACATTTTCTCCGCTTTTTTAGACGAAAGGCGTTTACCTGCCGCAACAAGGAGTTTCCCATCAGGGTCAACCAAATCGTACGATAAACGACCATCAAAATGCTCATGGTCAAAATCAAGTAAATATTTATTGTTTTCTACCCGAATTTTTTGAAGAGGATAGAATATTTTTAGAATATCTTGCTTGCTGTATCCTAAAGCACGGAACATAATCGTCACAGGAACTTTACGGCGTTTATTGATACGCATATACAGAATATCTTTTGGATCATACTCAAAATAGAGCCATGAACCACGGTCAGGGATAATTTGACCTGTAAAGATCATTTTACTACCTGCAGTTGTCGCCTCTTCTTCTTTGAAAATAACCCCTGGAGAACGGTGAAGCTGGTTAACAACAACCCGCTCAACACCATTGATAACAAATGAAGTACGCTCCGTCATCAGAGGAATATCACGAATAAAAATTGTTTGTTCTTTAATATCCTTCACACCCATTTTTTCTTTGGTGTTTTCATCACGATCCCAAATCATAAGACGTGTTTTCATACGCAAGGAAACTGAGTAGGTCAAGCCACGCTCCATACATTCACGAACCGTGTACTTTGGACGACCAACTTCAGACCCTAAATATTCAAGAGAGAGACGATTTTGGGTATCGTGGATAGGAAAAACAGATTGAAAAACACGCTCGATACCACTCTTAGAACGATCTTTTTGATCCAACATCAAAAAGGATTCGTACGAATTTTGTTGAAGTTGTAACAAGTTTGGAACTTCAATTTGTTGTGGGGTTTTCGCGAAATCAACGCGCAAGCGGTTTCCAGAGTGAAGAGTATTTAACATTAGGCTACCTCAATCGAAATGTGTGATCCCAGAATAGGGATAAAAAGTGTAAAGTCTAAAAGTTGAGCTTTCCCAACCCTATAACGACGGATGGGCACTCTTCCGAAATGAAAAAATCAATTCGGAAAAGCGCCCTGAGAGTGTGGAGGCATACGCCTCCAATCGATCAAATAATTATTTGATTTCGACCGCAGCACCAGCTTCTTCAAGCTCTTTTTTAGCAGCTTCAGCAACATCTTTGCCAACGCCTTCTTTAAGAGTTGTAGGAGCATTGTCAACTGCATCTTTTGCCTCTTTAAGACCAAGACCTGTCAATGCACGTACTACTTTAATAACGTTGATTTTCTTTTCACCAGCGTCTTTCAAGATAACATCGAATTCAGTTTTTTCTTCTACTTCAACAGCCGCAACTGCACCACCAGCAACCGCTACGGGTTGAGCAGATACACCGAATTTTTCTTCGAATTCTTTTACAAGCTCAGAAAGCTCAAGGACAGAAAGGTTTGAGATAAACTCAAGAACGTCTTCTTTTGTAACAGCCATAATAGTTCTCCTATGATATTTTAGTTTTTATGCCGATCGTAAAATTGGCAATTGTTGGAAACAGCAATTACGCTGCTTCTTCTTCACGTTTACGCTTAAGCGCATCGAGTCCGATTGTAAAGTTGCGAACAGGTCCCATCCAAACAGATGCAAGCATTCCAAGAAGCTCTTCGCGTCCTGGTAGTGTTGCAAATGCACGGACTTTTGCTTCGTCTGCTGCTTGACCGTCGATATAAGCTGTACGAAGAGAGAATTTATCATTCGTTTTCGCAAACTCAACAACGGTTTTAGCTGCAGCAATAGCATCTTCACCCCAAACAAAAATGTTCGTATCAACAATATCAATACCAGACATTCCTGCATTATTCAAAGCGATGGTTGCAAGAGTATTTTTAACTACTTGAACTTTCGTATCTTTCTCACGTGCGATTTTACGGAGAGACTCGAGGTTACTGACAGTAAGACCACGATAATCACACATAACAACTGCATTTGCAGATTTGAATGCTTCAGTCAATGTGTTAACAATCTCAGATTTTTGTGTTTTATTCATTATTTCTCCTTTCCAGACATGTACTTCAAGCGGGGCGGGTAAACCGATTAAGACTTTCGTCCCCTACTCTCTTCAGTCCATAAGATAAAAGTATTTACAAATTAGTTACGGATATCAAGAAGTTCTTGAATATCAAATTTAAGGGCAGGACTCATCGTTAATGAAAGAGCTGCATTTTTGATATAACGACCTTTTGCTGTTGATGGTTTTGCACGGTTGATGGCACCAACAAATGCTTTAATATTTTCAACAATTTTACTCGTCTCAAAGCTTACTTTACCAATACCAGCGTGGATATTTCCTTTTTTGTCAACACGGAAATTTACTTGTCCACCTTTGACATTACCAACTGCTTTCGCAATATCGGCAGTTACTGTTCCTGTTTTAGGATTTGGCATCATCCCTTTTGGTCCAAGGATACGCCCTACTTGACCGACAAGACCCATACAGTCAGGTGCTGCAACAACGATATCAAAGTTGATATTCCCTGCTTTGATTTGCTCAACCAAATCGTCAGTACCAACGATATCAGCGCCTGCTGCTTTTGCTTCATCCGCTTTAGCACCTTTAGCAAAAACAGCCACACGAACCACTTTACCCGTACCGTGAGGAAGCACAACCGCACCACGAATCATTTGGTCAGCGTGACGTGGATCAACACCAAGGTTCAAAGCAATTTCGACGGTTTCGTCAAATTTTGCTGATTTTAACTCTTGCAAAAATGCAGAAGCATCCGCTACTGAGTAGCTTTTTGTCATGTCAATTTTTTGACTTAATTCTTTATAACGTTTTCCAGCCATTGTAATTCTCCAATAATAGAATCTGCCGCAGAGTTTAGACTCTTTGCGGTCGAAGAGGATAGTAAATTATCTCCTAAGAGATAAATTTAGTCGATAATATCAACACCCATTGAACGACATGAACCAGCGATTGTAGCCGATGCTGCTTCAACACAGTTAGTATTCATGTCTTGCATTTTTTGCTTAACAATTTCCATCAACTGATCTTTAGTGATTTTACC
>JAABPY010000188.1 GCA_011391735.1 Sulfuricurvum sp.
CATTGAGAAAAGTGGTCTTAGAGATCATTTAGGGGCAGGTGTTGTCCTCACAGGTGGATTTACCAAAATTGAAGGACTTCGGGAACTCGCCGTTGCTATTCTTGATAATATGCCTGTACGTCTTGCTAAACCAGCCGATATGGGGGGGTTATTTGATACCTTACGTGACCCCTCCTACTCAGGGGCCGTAGGGCTTATCAAATATTCAGCGGGCGGATATACACGCTATGAAATAGACGTCAATAAACATATGCGTCATGCAGGTGAAGAGATTCACTATAATGAAGTACCAAAAATTGAAGAGGAGTCTTTTTCTTCCTATTCAGAGCATCAGCAGCAAACATCAGTAAAACAGCGAACCAGCGAACCAGCACAAAAGAGTGTAAACACACCAAAAGATCCACCCAAAGTAAATGTTGAACCAACACGAAAAACTGAACTGTCAAAGATGTTAAATCTTGGCAATAAATCAGATGTCAAAAACGATGAACCCAACCCGATTTCCAAGTTTTGGAATTGGGCAACCCAATTATTTTAATCACACCTAGGAGTAAGCATGGAACCATTTTCAATACAAGAGTCAACAACATTAACAGGAGCACGGATCGTAGCAGTAGGAGTCGGTGGTGGTGGTGGAAATATGATCGGACATATGCTTAAAGAGCAAATACCGGGGATTGAACTTATTATTGCTAATACGGATGCTCAAGCACTTGAGAAGTGTAGTGCTTCTACTAAAATTCAAATTGGTGTGAAACTAACCAAAGGGTTGGGTGCGGGGATGAAACCTGAAGTGGGTAAAGAGTCTGCACTGGAGAATTTCGAAGATTTAGCACGTGCCCTTGATGGTGCTGATATTGTTTTTGTTGCTGCGGGTCTTGGTGGTGGTACAGGGACAGGTGCAGCACCCATTATTGCTAAAATTGCACGAGAGATGGGAGCGCTTACGATTGCAGTCGTTACAAAACCCTTTGCATTTGAGGGGCGTAAACGTCTTCTTCTCGCCGAAGCAGGTCTTGAGGAACTCAAAAATGAAGCCGATTCTATTGTCGTTATCCCTAACGATAAGCTTCTTTCGATCATTGATCCAAAACTAGGACTCAAAGAGAGCTTTAAAATTGTTGACAGCGTTCTTGCTCGTGCAGTTAGTGGTACTTCTGGGATGATTCTCGCCAGTGGTGAAAATGACATCAATCTTGACTTCGCCGACTTGCAAACGGTTATGAGTCATCGTGGACTAGCCCTTATGGGTGTGGGTGAATACAAAGGGGAGAATGCCGCCTACGAAGCGATCAAAAACGCCATTGAATCGCCATTGCTTGATAATATGTCTATCAATGGTGCTTTGGGTGTTTTGGTTCACTTCAATACCCATCCTGATTTTCCACTCATGGAGCTTAGTGCTGCTATGGAGGTCGTACATAAAAGTGTCGATGATGCAGCAGAGGTAATTTTTGGAACAACAACGCATGAGGATTATCCTATTGATTTCATCCGTATCACTCTTGTAGCAACAGGATTTGAAAAAAGGGTGGCACAGGGGATTAATAATCATGAATTTGAAAACAAGGAAATGCCCATAAAACCACCTCGCGTTGTTGTTCGTGCTGCCGCTATGGTTTCCAATGGCGATTACAGTGAAGATTTCCTTGATGTTCCGACCTTTATGCGTCAACAAAAAGATTAATCCCTCTCTTTTATGCTCTCTTTCGATCAGCTCATCAAGGCCAAAACACTCCTTGGTCTGAGCGATAAAGCCACCCTTTCTGAAATCAAAACACGCTATAAGGGTATGATGCAACAATGGCATCCCGATAAACACCCCAACGATGCCAACACCGCCCACGCTATGAGTACCCAAATCAATGAGGCCTACGCAACGTTGCTTGAATACTGTTCCAACTATGAATACAATTTTGAAGAAGAGTTCTTACAACACCAAACTCTTACACCACAAGAGTGGTGGACGAAAAAGTTTGGTGGGAGATAGCATCAATGAAACGCTATCGGTCCCGTAGAACGTGCATGGATAAATTGCTGAACGACTTCATTCGGTGAATTTTGGAACGTTTCCTTGTCCCCTGCTTCGACAATGACCCCATCAAAAAGCATCGCATAATTATCTCCTGCCTTGAAGCTCTCCGCAATATCGTGACTGATAAGAACGGAAGTCATCCCCATCTCATCACGCAAGCGACAGATCATCTGGGTAATAAAATCACTCGTAACAGGGTCAAGTCCCGACGTTGGCTCATCGTATAAAATAATTTCGGGTTCTAGTGCCAACGTACGGGCAAGCCCTACACGCTTACGCATCCCACCACTAAGTTCTTCGGGATAAAGAGATTTGACGATTTTGGGGTCTAGCCCTACCATGGTGAGCTTTTCATCAATTTTAAATTCAAGCTCTTTTGGGGTGAGTTTTTGATGCTCGATCATCGGAAAAGCAACATTGCCACGAATATCCATACTGTCGAAAAGGGCACCGCTTTGAAATAAAAATCCGATCTTTTTTCGGATCTCTCGTAACGTCGCCTCATCAACATTATCAATACGTTCCCCTTTGTAGCGGATAATTCCACTATCGGGTTTGAGCAATCCCACCATATGTTTGATAATTGTTGATTTTCCACCCCCTGAAACACCAAAAATGACGGTTGTTTTCCCTTGCTCTATCTCCAGATTTACCCCTTTGAGAATGTGACGTTTACCAAAACTTTTGGTGATATTCTCAAAACGGATCATTTCTTAACTGCCATCATCAAGTAGGCTCGTCGAAGAAAAAGAATGGACAACACGACAAGAAGAATTTTAAAATCAAGTTCGCTGGCTTTGTGAAGCGCTTCAAACGACTCATCCATCGCCCCCTCACCCCGTCCTTGATATTCCAAAATTTTCGGGACATAGACAGCACTAAAAAGAAGAAGCGTACCAATAGATGCAAAGGCACTAAGGATTGCAACTTTATCGATTTGCATCACTTTGTAGCGAGAGACTTCATAAATAGCGATAACGGTAGCCAAACCATAGCTCCAATAACTAAAACGGCGGAAGATCTCCCCCATAATTTTCCCCTCTTCATAGCGTGAGAGGATGGGAATGCTCAAATACAATTCAGAATGAAAGAGCACAGGGGCAGCAAAAGCACCCAAAATAAAGACGGCACCGATGGTCATCCCCAACATGAGAAGATACGTCATATCAATATATATTTTTCGATTAGTCATGATTTGCCTTTAAAATAAACCCTCGATCAAACGAGGCGTAATCGTTGTAAAACTCTAGCGATTGTACCGCAAAATTTTTAAGATACTCGTGCACAAGAATGCGTTGATCGTATCCCATTTCACACACAAAGAGGGGGATTTTTCTCTCATAAACCTCATCGAGTAGTCTGCGGATAATCTCATCCCCAATATTTCCTCCAAAAAGGGCGTTTTGAGGCTCGTAGGAGAGATTATTTTCCAGTGGGGCATCATTGGCGATATAAGGGGGATTGGAGACGAGGAGATCAATCTTTTCCTCCACACACGAGAGGAGATCCCCCTCCCGCAGCTCTATACGTTCGCTCAATCCAAATGCCTCACTATTGCGACGGGCAACACTAAGAGCCCGTGGTGAAATATCTACGGCAATAAAACGGGCATTGGGGAGATGAAGCGCAAGAAGGATAGAGATAATACCACTACCCACCCCCACTTCGACAATCGTCATCGTCGTATCGGGTGCAACACGGGAGAGAACTTCATCAATGAGATGTTCCGTCTCAGGACGGGGGATTAACGCCCCCTCATCGATAAAGAATTCACGAGAATAGAAGCTGACACGATTGGTGAGATATTCAAGGGGGACGTTCGCTTTTCGTTTTTCGATCCACTCCAAAAGCTTCGGATCATTTTCCTCTATTGGTTCATCTTGATGGGTGATAAAATAGAGTTGATCTTTCCCGAGATACGCCATAAGGAGAAGTTCCGCTTCACGGCGAGGTGCTTCAACGACCCCTGTTAAGAGGGTCGTAATATCGTTATGAAGCTCTTTTAATCGACGGGACATGGATCAGCGCATCCTTCATCCGTATTAATACGAATATCATATCCTAATGCAATGAGACGATCTACTACAGGAGGGTGAGTCGTGTGAAAAAAGCGATACAGTGGATGGGATAATGGGAAGCTTTTGTTTTCCGTTACCAATTTTTTAAGTGCATTAACGAGATATTCGGCACCTCCTAGTTGCGCCCCCATACGATCTGCTTCGTATTCATTGTGACGGCTCATCATCCCCATCAAAGGCATCACCATAAAACTCACCATCGGTAAAAGTAAAAGAAAGAGGATCATCCCTACGTGCGGTGAGGGTGCAACTCCCAATTCAAGATAAAGAGAGTTCGGAATATTCCCAAAAAGGGCAAACATCCCAAAGAGCATTGCCCCTACCATTGCGATATTTTTGTACAAATCACCATGGGCGAAATGTCCCAACTCATGCCCCAAAACAGCAATCAGCTCCGAGGGGGAGAGTTTTTCGATCAACGTATCAAACAGCACAACCCGTTTGGTTTTGCCCAAGCCACCGAAATAAGCATTAAGACGTGCATCCCTCTTACTCGCATCACTGACAAATACCCCACTACTCACAAACCCTGTTTTGCTCATCAACTCTTCGATTTTCGTCCGAAGCTCGCTGTTTTCCAACGGTGTTACTTTATCAAAGAACAACGCACGCACGGTTGGAAAGAACATATTAAGGACAATAACGACTCCAAATATAAAGATAAAACTCCACAACCACCACAACGCACTTGAGCTCATAATCATCGAAAGTACCCATACGATAGCACTGCCAATAATGACCGTAAGAAGTGTGGTTATAAGGGTATCTTTGACAAACTGTCCCATCGTTGAGCGGTTAAAGCCGTACTGCGCATCGATTTTGAATTTCGCAATCCATCCAAAAGGGAGCATCACGAGAGAGTTGATAAGCAACATCCCTACAACCGCCACAATCGACTGCACCGCAATACTTTGCCCTATGAGCTGCGAATCAACCCAATAGATCAACCCCATCATCCAAACCAAAAAGAGCCCGTATTCAACAAACGCTTCAATCATCGAAAGCTTCTCTTTGGCAACAGCATAATTAGCAGCATCACGATACACTAGCTCACCCATCAGCACCGCACCCTTGCGTTTCATCTGATTGATATACCCTATTTGCATCACACTCACATAAAGACGTACAAGAATATAAAGGGTATAAGCCCCTATTAAAATAGCAACCATTATTTCAACGGCACTTTACCAATAGCATCCTGCGTAGGAAGGGCATCATCTACTTGACCATAATAAATTTTCGCACCCGTAAAAAGGGAACCGATAATCAAACCAATCACGATTACCGTCCAAACCGTTTTCTTTTTTGATCCCTTTAGGGTATCGTAGTCCTCGATAGCACGCAAAGTAGGTTCATTGTTTTTCATCTTGTTTTCCTCAAAGTTTTAGATTCTGAATGGTAGCAATATTACCCTACAATCGGTTAATAAAATTTCTTTATTGCGATGACTTAAGGTTTATTATTTTATTCCAACTTCCAAAGATAAGCGTCTTATTAAGAACGAGAAGTTAACGAAGCTTGACGAAGAGGGTATTGAACCTTTGTGGCAATTGTATCTTTACTAGATGACAAATATTAGGTATCAATAGAATTTTCACTATGCTATAATGTTTCAACTTAGGTG
Source organism: Sulfuricurvum sp. (assembly GCA_011391735.1). Lineage (GTDB taxonomy): Bacteria > Campylobacterota > Campylobacteria > Campylobacterales > Sulfurimonadaceae > Sulfuricurvum. Next base: position 5,738 of record JAABPY010000188.1, read on the forward strand.
GAGGTTTGTTATGATTTATTTGTTTTCTACGCTTGGAATAGTGTTACTTGCTTTGGCGACTGCTTTGGGAATGTACGATAATACTATTGCAGCCCTTAGTTTGGGTGTTGTTGGTTTTCTTTTTTCGTTATTGAGTTTATTTTTACTTTCCCAAGCGCTTGCTAAATTGCATATTGCATTAAGAAGATCAGATTATTCTAATCTTCCATCTTTATTTGGAAATCTTGAAAGTTCCATCAATAATGAATACAAAATAGGACACGAAAAACTTCGTTCTCTTATTGATGATTTTTCTTATAATTTTGACAATGGTTACAAGAAAGAATATGCAGATGAGAGTCTCAATCGGATTATGAAAAAGTTTCATGAAGAGAAAAATAAAGCCGACGATTTGCTTGAGGCATTTGAGGGTTTCGCACAAAATTTTAATATTGATTCGTTACTGCCAAGCACCCTCCAAAATGTTTTAGAGGCTTTAAAACACAAAATTGAAAATGGAATCCAAAAATCTGAGATCGAAACATTGCGTCCTCAAGCTATGAAACTTGATGATGTAGTATCTTCACTCTCTAGAGTTATTTCTCAACAAGCTAGTTCGATAGAACAAAGTTCGACCTCACTTTCCCTTCTTAATGAGTCTGTAGCCTCTATGGCGAATGAATCGATGCAAATCAGTTCACAAGCGCAAGAGATCAAATCTATTATTGCAATGATTTCTGATATTGCCGACCAAACAAATCTTTTGGCTTTGAATGCAGCCATTGAGGCAGCACGTGCAGGGGAACATGGGAGAGGCTTCGCTGTTGTCGCCGATGAAGTGAGAAAATTGGCGGAAAAAACACAAAAAAGTCTCTCAGAGATTAATATGAACGTGCAAACGTTAGTACAATCGATGAATGACATCAATGACAAAATTCAAAATCAGAATAGAAGTGTCGAAAATATTACTAACTCCATTCGATCGCTGGAAGAGATTACTCGCTACTCGGTGGAAGTTGCAAGCGATGCAGATACGATTGCAACAGAAATTATCACTAGCTTAGAATCATGGATGGGAGATTCACACGGTAGCCATTTAGGTTATAAATCTACTTCTAGCGCTGTGATACGATTTGGTTCAAGAGATTTAGACCTTCAATTACCAAACATGTCGCAAGAAAATTTGGATAATCTCTCTTTTGGAGCGGTTGAATTGGACAGAAACGGAAAAATACTGCGTTACAATAAAGCAGAAGGGGATATTACGGGACGAGATCCAAAAGCGACCTTAGGAAAAAATTTCTTCAAAGAGGTGGCTCCGTGTACAAACTCTCCTGAGTTTTACGGAAAATTTGAGGAAGGTGTAAAACGAGGTTCCTTAAATACATTATTTGAGTACACTTTTGATCATCAAATGCGACCGACAAAAGTAAAAGTACAAATGAAAAAAGATCCACAGAAAGAGACCTATTGGATTTTCGTAAAAAGAATATAAATGGAATTAATCCTTACTAAAAATGATCTCAACATACTCATACGTTCCATTGTGTCGTATGAATTATCGAAACAAAATGGTATCTATTTTCCCCTTTTTTTTGAGTATCCAAAAAGAGGAAATTTTACAAGTCCCCCCTTCAGCTGTGACTCTTTAGGGTTGGTATCCTTAGCTATTGCAGTGGGAAATTACTTCGGAGTGCATTACAGTGGACTGGAAGAAAACCTCATCCGTTATCCCGATTTTGAAAGCTGGGTAGAGATTGTTCATGACTCTTTAAAAAGTTATAGTAATGGGATAACGTTTCGAACATCCGGTACCACAGGTGAGCCGAAAGAGATTTTCCACTCGTTTGATGCTTTGGAACAAGAGGCAATTTTTCTAGCCTCTTTATTTGCCGATTCCCAAAAAATTGCTGCATTTGTCCGTCCCCATCATATTTACGGTTTTTTGTACACCATCGCTCTGCCAAAATATCTCAAGACAAAAGTATCGTTTCATGAGCCTTTGCCGACAAACGCTTTTTATGCAATCGCATCCGACTCGCTTCTTATTTCAACCCCCGTACTTTATAAGCAAATCGTTCAAATCAACAAAAAATTTACTTCCAATATTGTAGCGGTAAGTTCGACTGAACCGTTACCAAAAGAGCTCTCTTTAGAGTTAAAAGCCAAAGGAGTTCAAAAAACTGTTGAAATTTATGGCTCATCCGAGACATTAGGAGTCGGATACAAAGAGGATGAAGAGGATTATTTTACCCTTTTTGACTATCTCCAAAAGGATGGGTTAAAAAATCTCCAAGATAAACTTTTATGGAATGGGGAGAGACTCTTTTGCGTAGATGCTCGCTTAGATGCCAACGTAAAACATCGAGGCTATTTAATCAACCTAGAGAAGTTACAACAAATACTCAATACACTTGATGGGGTAAACGAATGTGAGCTTGTCTTTACCAAAGGGGAGATCGTAGCATTTATCCAACCTTCGAATAAGCGGCTCGCCATGGAGAGTATTGCGCAACTCACCCCCCCAAAACCCGATTCTATAGTGTGGATAGACAGATGAAAAAATTACTAATCGATCACCAAGAGATATCATTCGAAGATATCACCAAGGCGCAAGAGTTTACGTTAGAAAAATCAAATGAGTTTCGAAAACACATCAATCTATCTCGCCAAATATTGGATGAAAAGATTGCCGCTAACGAACCTATTTATGGGGTAAATACAGGCTACGGAGCCAGCGGAATTCATCCGATCTCTCTTGAGGATGCCCAAAAGCTTCAACAAAGCCTGTATCGTTTTCATGGCTGTGGCGTAGGAAGTTTACTTTCGCAAGAGGTCGCACGAATGGTTGTAGTGTGCAGGACAATCTCCTTAAGCAAGGGAAAATCCGGTGTCTCGTATGCGCTTTTAGAGCGTTTGGAACTTTTATTGCAAAAAAATATTATCCCTGTGATTCCCTCTCAAGGCTCCGTTGGAGCAAGTGGAGATTTGACTCCTCTCTCTTATGTTGCTGCCGTGATTGCCGGTGAGAGAGAGGTCTACTTTGAAGGAGAGATTCACCCAACAAACGAAATATATGCGCGTTTGCAAATTCCCCCCTATACCTTCAAACCAAAAGAGGCCCTCTCTATCATGAATGGAACCTCCGTCATGAGTGCAATCGCTTTGTGTGCAGTTGTAAAGTTTGAAAATCTTTTCAACGGTATGCTTGGTTTTGTAGGGGCACTTTATGAACTGATGGGGTGTGATACGACACCTTTGGAGCCTTTTGTGCATGAATCAAAACCTTTTTATGGACAAAAAGAGGTGGCTAAGAGGCTTTTAGTTTTGCTACATGATTCGAAACTAACACGGTGTGCAGATCAAAGAGCCATAGAGTTTGCAACACAAGAGTCGATAAATATCCAAGATAGCTACTCCATTCGATGTGTTCCCCAAATTTTAGGGGTAGTGTTAGATACATTGCGTCAAGCAAAAGAGTGGATACAAATAGAGATAAACTCCGTTAATGATAATCCTCTTATCGATACCCAAACAAAACGACTTTATACTTCGGGTAACTTTTATGGAGGCTACATTGCAGCAGCCATGGACAACCTCAAAGTAGGAGCTGCGAACATGGCGGATCTACTCGATAAAGAGTTTGCCCTTTTGGTCGATGCAAAGTACAACCGAGGGTTAGGTGAAAATCTAAAACTAAGCGATAAAACATATCATCATGGTTTTAAAGCGATGCAAATAACTCTTAGCGCACTCAGCGCAGAAGTTTTAAAAGGTTCTCAAGCCGCCTCGATTTTTTCCCGCTCTACCGAGTCTAACAATCAAGACAAAGTGAGTATGGGAACTACCGCAGCTATGGATTTTTATAAAATGCAAGAGGATTTGGCAAATATGCTCTCAATCGCCCATTTAGGTGCCGCACAGGCACTTGATATCAAAGGTCTTCATCTCGCCTCCCCATCACTCTTACAACTTTATACCAAGGTTAGAGAAGTGAGTCCGCCTCTTCTTGAAGATAGGCGACTTGATAAAGATATCGTTGCTCTAAAAAAGATTTTAGAGCAACTGTAGTGCACCCATAAAATCATCAATAATGTCCTCAGGATTTTCAAGCCCGACAGAAATACGTACCAACCCTTCGGTAATCCCTAAAAATTCTCGTGTAGGTGCATCGAAATCACGGTAAATCGTTGATCCCATATGAAGCCCCAACGTCCGTGAATCGCCAATATTAGCGGTAATCGTGATGAGTTTCGAGTGGTTTAGGAAGGCAAACGCTGCCTCCTTGCTCCCCATATCAATGGTGAAGATCGTACCGCATCCATTAGCGAACTGCGATCGATACCGCTCATGGTGCGGATGCTCTGACAATGAGGGGTGATTCACCGCAAAGCCTGCTGCGTTCAACGCAAGGACAATTTTTTCCACACTGGAGACAATACGATCCATCCGTAACGGCAATGTTTCCAAACCCAACATCGTCAAATAACTTCCAAAACCGTTCGCCGACATCCCAAAATCTCGCAATGCTCTCTTCTTGGCATTCGCTATGAGTGCCATTGATCCCATCTTCTTGATAAAGGGGTGAAGTTCGCTGTAACGCTGGGTTTTGAATTTATCATCCCCTTCTTGGATAGGACGAAAAACAACGGCTCCACCAAGAGCAGAAGCATTCCCTGTGATGATCTTCGTCGTCGAGTAGACCACAATATCGGCACCCAAATCAAGTGGCTTGATACTCAATGGGGTACACGTATTATCCACCATCAAAACAAGATGATGAGCGTTGGCGATATCGGCTATGGCTTTAATATCGGGTAAACGCATATTTGGATTTCCAACACTCTCCAAAAAAAGTATTTTGGTTTGATCGCTAACAGCCTCGTTTATCGCCGCAAGTTCATCCACATCGAAAAATCGAGTCGTAATTCCAAAACGGGTCAGTGTTTCCGAAAAATAGGAGTAGGTCCCCCCAAAC
>JAABPY010000189.1 GCA_011391735.1 Sulfuricurvum sp.
ATAGGCAGAGGGGAATGATACATCAATAACAAGGGTGTGTATTGTTTCATCACTATCAATAAGTTCCCAAATTTTGGAACATTTATAGGTATCCGAGGTAAATAAAAGGCTGTGATCTTCGTATTTCACCACATAACCGCAACTGCCATCCGTATGGTTGTTCTTAAAAGGGGTCAGGATAATATTATCAATAACATAGGGGGTATCGAGCGATATTTCGATCAGCTCAATTGTCTTAGCAGCATATTCGAGCAAATCAATCTCTTCAAAATTGGGCCAAATGTGGTGATTAAAAATAAATTGGTGTAAATCGTCTAAAGTCTCTTTTAACCCATAAATTTTCAGGGGGGTATGTTTTTGAGTCACAAACAAATCGGCCACAAACGGTATATCGACAATATGATCAAGATGGGAATGGGTCAAAAAAATATGCTCAATATCCAAGAGCTGCTGCCCCAATCCGCCAATAAGATTACCCGCATCAATAACACAATGCTCACTTACTCGTAAACACGTCGTCCCCTCGGTGGGAGTACGTGTCCCACTGGTACCCAAAAATTCGATGTAGTTCATACTTTTTCCTACCGATTTAAAAATCCTACCGATTTCTCGCTGTCAAAATTCCCTTGCTTCTCTTTGGTGATCTCCTCTTCAAAGTCGCTCAACCTAAAAATAGCATTCTCACGTGTCGCAACATTATACGCCGTATTTTTAACAATAAGATTAATTTGTCCCCCTGTCAATGGATGAGAACCCAATTTGCTCACATCAAAGCCACTCTCATACGGGGCATTTTTGGGAAGCATCATCGTCCACAACTCTAATCGCTGTTTTTGATCCGGTTTTTTGAACTCAATTTTGTAGTTAAATCGGCGAGAAAATGCTTTGTCAATATTTTCAAGTAAATTTGTTGTCGCAATGAGAATCCCTTGGAACTTCTCTATTTGCTCTAAGAAAATATTTTGCATTTGGTTGTGCATCTGATCGGCGGAGGAGCCAACACCGCTTGAACGGGATGCCAAAAACTGATCGGCTTCATTAAGAAGCAAAATCGGCTCGGTTTTCGTCTGACGGGTCAAATCAGCGTAGGTATCGAAAATCTTACGAACATTTTTTTCCGACTCCCCGATATACATCGAGAGAATTTTAGAACAATCAAAACTCAATACTTGACGCTTCAATGAACGAGAAAGGGAGTGAGCTGTGAGGGTTTTCCCCGTACCGGGAGGGCCATAAAAAATAATTCGTGCATCAATCCCCGCTTTTTTATCTTTCACCCCCCATTGATGAAGACGTGAAATAACCTCTTTGTCCAACTGACGCATCAGGCTTTGGAGGGTTTTTTCCGTCGCAGGGTTCAAAACAACATTTTCCAAAGAGGTGACGGGTTCGATCAGCTCAAAAATTTCCTGCTCTTTGATAAGCATATCAAGTTTAAGCTTACTTGCTTTTTTCTTTTTTTGAGGGTGCATAATGCTTTGAAGCACCTCATCGACGATGTAAAAAGCACGACTTATCCCCCCAAAAGGGTTGAGCATCTCTTCGTAGTCAATCACATCATCGTTGATAAGACGCGCACCATCTTCCAACAACGCACGATTCTTGATCCGCTCATAATCATCAAAGCTAATCAAATCAATGAGGGTATTCATCTCACGTAGATTCCCCTCGGTAGCACTGTACTCCTCTTTAAGAAGTGCCAAGAAAATCACCTGCTCTTTTGGCTCCAGCTTTTTTTGTTTGAAAAAACGGTCAAGGACAACATCTTGAGACGTTTGGGCAATCCGCTCATCAATGCGCTTTTCCAATAAATCCAGCTTGCTTTGGAATCGATTTACCCCCATCGAATGATCGTTCCCACTGTGACGAACAACCGACATCTTTTGGTAGAGCTCAATACGGAAAAATTGATCTTGAAGATATTCCAAATGGTCGGCATACGGTTTGATCTCAGGGAGCGTCATCTCCAACGACCCCTCTTCGAGAAGCTTCATAAAAAGTGAAGTAAGGGCAACAGGGGTATTAAAAAGCTCTAGCTGTGAAAGCTCACTGATTTTGATCGGGGTAAACGAGTGATGCGTCATCCATCCCAATTCCAAAAGGGTTTTAATCTCCCCAAAATGGCTCAAATACTCATAATTCTCCGCCCCATAAATCTCTTGTAACAATTCCGATACGGGGACATCTTCTTGAGACTCCAAAAACTTACGGGTTAAGAGTTGTAAAATCTTCGCCTCTTCGACGGTACATTTGAGCTGTGAAAAAATATTGCTTTTTTCAATGGTTTGATTTTCTAAAAAGTCGATTAAATGTTTCAATGGTTTCCTTGTTCTTTTAATAATCGTTTTAAAACGTTGCCTATAACACTCTAAAGATCAAAAACGATACTCAATCCCTGCTGTGACGAGATAGGCGCAGGCATTGGAAAAGGTTCCGTTAATACCCGTAGGACTAGATTGAGAGACTTCACGATCTTTTTTCATATCCACCAAGCCAGCAAGCCCAATATTCCACGCTTTGTCGATTTGATAACGTCCCCCCAATGAAGCAATAATCGCATCCGAATCAGGAAGTTCATAACCAAGCGTTGCCGTGGGGACAGGAGTTTTATCGACAGCAATCCCTGCCATCGCTACCCAACGATCATACTTTTGAGTAAGCCCTAGGCGGTAAGTATTGGTATCATTCCAGTTTTTAGGTTTGACTATACCAAATGGCAAAGATTCAATATAAGCATTTGCATAATTGAAGTCAAGGTTTTTATACGCCGACCAATAGGTTCGCTGATACACTGCTTCAACGGTTGTCCCACTATCAAATGTATAAGCGGCAGCCAAATTTAATGTCGCTGGCATAGGAACACTAACCGTAGCGGCTGTTGGCATCGGTGTAGTACCTAAAACAAAATCAGCACTCCCCTCTTCATTCAAATTCACTTTTGAACGATACGTAGCCGCCAATGAAAGATTAGACACGGGTTTGTAATTAAGGGCAAGGTTATACCCATAGTTGACCGCATCCCCAGTCATATCTTGCGAATAAACACCTACTCTACTTGCTTTAACGATACCCTCACTCGAAATCACCCGAAATCCAACCCCCATACTTACCTTATTGCTCAAAGGAACCGCTATCGAGGGATTAAACTCAACCGTTTGAAGTGTAAACTCTTGGGCACTTGCTTTGGCAAAAGGGCTATCCCATCGCTTCGACAATCCTGCGGGAGCTGTGATACTAAATCCAACACGCACACCATTATCACCCAATTTTTTAGAGGTATAATGAAACGTTGGGACTAAAAATTTCTCTTCTTTAGAACTATAATTACCCGTTGTCCCCGAAAAATCAATTGGACTTAATCCAATATACGTCGCATCCACTTCAAGTAAATTAGCATCATCATTGTTGACCATCGCCGCAGGATTAGTATACGCAGCATCCGCTCCGTGAGCATTCGCAATATACGCAGCGCTCAGTGCCGTACCATTGATAGAACTCTCAGGAATTGCATACCCTCCTGCCATAAGGGTTGCCGATGCAACTGCTGATATTAAAATTATTTTCATTCTCTACTCCTGCATTGAATATAAAAGCTCTATTTCTTGCGCCCAAATCGTCTCATCAATTGTCTCAAGAACTAAAGGTATATCGTCCATTCGAGAATCATTCATCAGAAAACGAAAGGCATCCAGCCCAATTTTCCCTTTGCCCAATGAATCGTGCCGATCGACATGAGACCCAAGATCAGGTTTGGAATCGTTAATGTGCATCCCTTTAAGATAGTTAAACCCTATTATTGTATCGAATTCTTTCCACGTTGCATCATACGCCTCACGGGTACGAATATCATACCCCGCCGTAAACATATGACACGTATCGATACAAACCCCCACGCGCGATTTATCGTCGATACGCTCAATAATTGCCGCAATCTGTTCAAACTTCCATCCGAGATTGGACCCCTGCCCTGCCGTATTCTCAATGGTGAGATTGACCCCCTCTACCATTTTAATCGCTTCATTCATACTCATAGCGATACGGTCGATACACTCCTCTTCGGTGATTTGTTTAAGATGACTTCCAGGATGAAAATTGAGCCGATCCAAGCCCAACTGAGAACACCGCTGAAGTTCATCAATAAACGCCTCAAGAGATTTTTGTCGCTTCTCCTCTTCGGGATGTCCGAGATTAATCAAATACGAATCGTGGGGGAGAATATGACAAGGTTGTATTCCGCTTTTGGCAAGATTATCTTTGAAGAGTCCTATCGTATCCTCTTCAAGAGGTTTCGCCGCCCACTGTTTTTGGTTTTTCGTAAAAAGGGCAAACGCACGCGCCCCTATTTTCATGGCGTTTAGGGGAGCATTAAAAACGCCTCCGCTAGCTGAGACGTGTGCACCGATGTATTTAGACATTATTTTTCCCTTGTTTATTTTTTAAAAGTTTTTTGATTTCTTTATCGAAATCCGATTCGATTTCCTGAATTTTATTAAACTCTTCGTAAATGGCTAATGCTTTTTCTTCCGCTTTATTTTTAGTAATCGTCCCGTTACCTTCGAGAACGTTGTATTCATTGAACGCTAAAAACTTGTTCACCGATTCTTTGATCTGCACCATACTCAACTCCGTACGGTTTTCGATCAACCGCTCTATGTAGTCAAAATAGGCAGATATTGTTCGTTCAAGCTTTTTGATCTCATCTTCTGTGAGATAGTTTTTAGCAATCACCGTATCGGATTTCAAAATCCGCCCGTGAGGTGAGTTTTTCCATGTTTGCAATCCCATAAAAGGTTGAGAAATATTTACTTTTTCATAAATAATTTCTGCCGCAGTTTGACCACTGATCGCATAATGAAATTTATTTTGAACCGTAGCATAAAAATTCTTAGTCGTTTCCGAATTTTTATCATAATCGATACTGCACTCAGCAAAAATATCGGTAATTTTTTGATAAATTCTCCGCTCACTCGCACGAATGGAACGAACCCTCTCAAGGAGTTCATCAAAATAATCTTTACCGAAATAGCGACCGTTTTTAAGCCGCTCATCATCCATCGCAAAACCTTTGATGATGTACTCTTTGAGAACTTTGGTTGCCCAGATTCTAAACTGCGTCGCTTGGCTCGAATTGACACGATAGCCGACAGAGAGGATGGCATCGAGGTTGTAAAAATTTATTTCTCTCTTTACCTCTCGGTTGCCCTCTTTTTGAACTATTGGGAAATTCCCAATAGTTGAGTTTTCATCAAGTTCATGCGATTTATAAATATTTTTCAGATGCTCATTAATGGTTGAAACATCAACTCCAAACAACTCCGCCATTCGTTTTTGCGGAAGCCATACGCTCTCATTATGGATAAAAATTTCGACTTTCACATCGTTGTTGGGTGTTGTGTAGAGTAAGAATTCAGTGAGGGAGTCTTTCAAAGTGAGATTAGAAATCATTTTATTTTCCTCTATAAATGTCATTGGATGCGGTGATTTGACCTTCGACATATTTTTCACCACAGTTATCACATACATGTGCTGGAACGTGTTTAAATACAATAGTAGAACCATTTTTTTCTAATGTTACCGTCGTAAAACCTTGTTCTGTTTCACCATGCTTGCAAATTAAACATTTCATTTCTAAATCCCCACAATTATATCATAACCCCTAAATTCACTCCGTCCCATTACTCTCTTCAACATCAATCCATCAGGAATTCCGAATAGTTCGATTTTTTTCCTTATTTATCTTGCCATTTGAAAATCTCTAAAATACGGATAGTCTGTTCATCTTTAATCTCATAAACAATCGTATACCCACTATAAATGAGATCACGAACATTCTCATCATCAGCATAATAGGAAACTCGTCCCATCATTGGATGAGTTTTTAAAAGCTCAAATTTTGCATCTATCTTATTTTGAAAATCAATTGCGGAAGAACGCTTATCCCGTGCAATAAAACGGAGAATATGTTGAAGCTGCATCGTAAATTTTCGGTGGCGTTCAATCCGAGCTATACTGTTTTCCAAAAGGCTTCCATATCATTTTTGTATTCTTCCTCACCAATATAATCATCAGATACTCTCGCATTCTCTACACGCTTACGTGCTTCCTCTATCGAAGAGACAACAAACGAAGAATTGTTTTGGAAATTCAAAACCGCTTTTTCGAGAAACTGTAGCACCGATTCCGACGAATGGTGAAAGAAATTTTCAACCTGAGGATTATTAATCTGAATACTTAACATAGGTTCCCCCCCTACTCATATAATTCTTACTATTATATCGCAATCTACTCCGTCCCATCACTCTCCTGCACATCCCCAATCTTTATCATCAAACCATTCATCCGATCTTTGAAATAGATCTCTTTTGTAGAGTGGCGATAAAGTATGTCCATCCCCTCATTTTTAATGTTTTGTTGCGATAGTCCATTGCGACTTTCGTCTTTGCCCACTCCTGCAAAAATATCTTTTCCTTGCAAAATACGGCGCATCGTATCACGGGGATACCCCACATAGAGATACTCACGATTAAACGCCTCTTCGCTCATACACCCCGCACTCACACACACCTCTTTATCAATAGAAATCTTCTCTACGGCAACCCCAGCGGTGAAAAGTTCCACCTCTACGGCATCCTGCGCATAGCGGATATATCCCATATCGGAAAATTTGAGCTTAGGACTTTTGATCGTAATGAGTTTAGGCTCACTCACGGTGTAATGTTTGGTCGTACATCCCCCCATCAAAAAGAGGAGGAGACTAGCCCATAGGATAGAGAATTTTGGCATGAACTGCGTCCAATTTTTGGAGTATTTCAGCACTTAGCGTCAAATCCATTGCCGCTAAACTTGGCTCCAATTGCTCTGCTGTCGTTGCCCCGATGATCGTAGAGGCGACAAAATCGAATTGTTTGCTCCATGCAATCGCCATCGTTACAGGATTTAATCCTGCTTCGTGTGCGATACGGAGATACTCTTGCGTCGAGGCAAGGGTTTTGTCATTGAGAAACCGTGCTGCCATAAGTCGTTGACGTTGATTTGTGGAGTTGACATAATCGCTAAAACGTCCCTGTCCAACGGTCGATTGATTGTATTTTCCACTCAATACTCCACCACCAAGAGGAGAATAAGGGAGCAGTGAAATTTTTTCTTCACGGCATAACGCCCCTATCTCCGTCAAATCACGACGATTGAGAAGAGAAAAATTATTTTGTACCGACTCAAAACGGGCTAGTTTCTCATATTTTGAGACCATCAACGATTTCATTGTCCCCCGTGCCGTATCATTGGAGGTGCCGATATAACGCACTTTACCGCTTTGCACCAGCGCATCAAATGCCCGCATTGTCTCCTCAATGGGGACAATGGTATCGGGCCAGTGCATTTGATACAAATCAATATAATCGGTTCCCAAACGTTTAAGCGATCCTTCAATAGCCCGCTCGATGTGAAAACGATCACACGCCGTGTAGCCATGACGAATAGGGGGGACGAACCACCCTGATGCTGCCCCTGCTACTTTGGATGCCAAAATCAGGCTGTCACGCGGTTTGGTTTTGAGCCATCGCCCTACCATCTCCTCCGTTAGTCCTGCCAATTTTGCTTCAGGGGGGACGGGATAAAGCTCTGCTGTATCGAAGAAATTAACCCCAAAATCGTACGCCTTGTCCATAATTTTAAACGCATTTTTTTCGTCGCACTGACTGCCAAACGTCATTGTCCCCAGACAAATCGGTGATACCCGTAAACCACTACGCCCAATATAACGATATTCCATCAAATTCCCTCTATTCGTAGTAACTTAGTCTTACCCACCATCAAATCAATGGACATAAAAATTCTTTTAAAGACCGAATCCTGTCGATATTCTAAGTTGTGCTTTTTACATATTTCTTTGACGATGGGCTGCATTTTTTGGTAAAAACTATGGGGCATATCGGGAAAAAGATGGTGCTCTATTTGATAGTTCAAAAAGCCATGCGCAAAATCTATCAAATCGCTCCCCGTATTGTAGTTAACGCTCCCCATGATTTGTCGCAAATAATATTCTCCTTGATTTTTATGCGGTGTTGAAAATTGGTAAATATCTTCTGCCGAGTGATTGGGAACGATGACCAAAAAGGAGTGAAGATTCGCAAAAAACTCCCCCAACAGTAAGATAATCAAAACATTCCAAACCGCTTCCATCCCAAACGGGTAGAACAAGAGTGGAAGAAAAACAAATTGAAAAAGCCCATACGGGAGATAATAACTACTCCACAGCTCACGCCCGTTTTTGGTAAAAGGGGTCAGTTCAAAACCTAACATTACAGGTTGCTTGTTGCGCAAACGCTCTTTATTCTCTAAAATTCTGAGTGTATTGGGGGCATAGTACGCTATTTTCCAAAACGCAGCAAAAGCATAAACGGTGGCATATTTAAAAAACATTGGCATTTTTAGATCATGCAACCATGTTAGATTTCGCTCTACATTATCAGGATCATCCAATTCACCTAAATGGTAATGGTGCATAATATTATGTTCATACGTCCACGCATCCGGTTTAATCCAATCTAACCAATCCACCCATCTTCGGCTTCCACTTGCATACCCTTTTTTGGTATATCGATACGGAATATTGGGAACTTTGTCATACGCACCGTGCAAAATCGGATGGGTTACATTCGCCCATCTCCCCACATTGCCAATACCGATAAGAAGTGCTGCAAACACTCCAAAAAACCAAAAGACAAAAGGGTGAAGAGTAACACCACTATAATCCAAAGCAATGATTGCCACAATGATTGCAAAACCACCAATCGTCGCACCTCTTCCCCACGCTTCTAATTTTAATAAATGGTGAAAGTCTTCCTCTGTTCGTGAGCCAATCGTTATTTTGATTGCGTCAATATCTCGTTCAAGCTGTGCTTGATCTACGTCTCTATAATCTGCATACGCCATATGTTATGAACCTCTAATAGTATAATAATTGTAAGATGGCGCACCCTCTTTACACCCTATATTGTAACATCAATTTCACCCTTTGCCAGATAAAGACAAAGATATTTTATACTCGTTAAAAGAAGTTAATTTAAGGGAATATTAAAGGTTTTCTTAGGTTTTGAGTCTATACCCCAACCCATGATGTGTTTCTATGGAGATATAACTCAGTTTTTCTCGAACTCTTGAGATAAGTTGGCGGATTGTAGAGGGGGAAAGTAGATTTTTGATCATTTCGGCTAAAATATTCTTTTTAATATTCACGATTTGAGAGGGAGAGCGTTTTAATGGATGAATTTGTTCTACCTTCTTTGCCACCAAAGTTTGATTTTGATACGGTTGCAATACTCAAACAACTCTCCAAAGCACACAAGGCGTTAGCAGAGCTAAAAGGTTTTGCCGATCAAATCCCAAATAAAGAGATACTCATCAATTCTCTTACGCTCCAAGAAGCGAAAGACAGTTCAGAGATTGAAAATATTATTACCACTCAAGATGAACTTTTTGAAGCATTAGCAAGCGAATCACAACATATTCCCGACAACATCAAAGAGGTTTTGAATTACCGTAAAGCATTACGTTTTGGTTTTACTCAATTGCAACAACGCCATCTCTTAACTACAAACGATATTGTTGCCATTCAACAAGAACTCTCAGGCAATAATGCAGGTATCCGAAAACAAGCTGGTACAGTACTGCGCAATGCTAAAACGGGAGAAGTTGTTTACACTCCTCCTCAAGATGAGGCGATGATTTATAAACTGCTCGCCAACCTAGAAAAACAAATCAACGAGCCCAATGAATTAGACCCTTTGATTAAAATGGCAATATTGCATTACCAGTTTGAATCTATTCACCCATTTTACGATGGAAACGGTCGGACAGGACGTATTCTCAATATCCTTTATCTTTGCCTTGAAAACTTACTGGATGCACCAATCCTCTATTTGAGTGGCTATATCATCCGAAACAAAAGCGACTACTATCGCTTATTACAAGAAGTACGAGTTAGTGACGCATGGGAAGAGTGGACTTTGTATATGCTCAAAGGGATTGAAGAGACAGCCGTTCGTACACTGGCAAAAGCCAAAGCAATTAAAGAGCTCGTGGATGAAACTGCAAATGAAGTCAAAGCCAAATTGCCAAAAATTTATAAACGTGAACTCATCGATGCTATTTTTACCGAAGTCTATACCAAAACAGCTCATGTTGAAGTTGCTTTGGATGTTGAGCGACATGCAGCCGCTAAGTATCTCAAAGAGCTTGAAAAGATCGGCATACTTACTTCTCAAAAAAGATCGCGAATCGTCCTCTATATCAATCCTAAACTCTATGCACTATTGGGTGAGGGGATATGGTAGGAAAACTACCATATAATCTTAATGTGGTAGTTTTTTTAAATATTTCTACCATATCAAGCAAATATTCCTTTAACTTTATCAGGTTTTGAGCCTATACCCCAACCCATGATGTGTTTCTATGGAGATATAACTCAATTTTTCTCGAACTCTTGA
>JAABPY010000190.1 GCA_011391735.1 Sulfuricurvum sp.
AATCAGTTCATCAGTTTCCGTAAATGAACCCGTAAACATTTTGATCATGAGAGAATCCGCGAATGCTTTATTATTTGCATTTGCGAAACGGAGGTTGTGGGCTTCACGATTGATTGCAGTGTCTTGAGAACTATTGGAAGCCTGAATGGTTTCAGCAACGTTATGAGAAGAATCACGCCCGTGTTGTATTGTCTCCATAGCTTGATACACTTGACCAATAAAAGAATTAGTTGGATCTGTTTGAGCATCAAAAAGCTTTAAACGATTAAGAGCTTTTACGCCTCTCATCCCTTTAATCTTTTTACCAATTCTCTCAAAACTTCCTTTATTACGAAACCAAAGAACAGAGATAACCGCTTCGCCTGCTTGAAAAAGCCACGTCATGAATTGCTCTTCTTTTTTAATAACCTCCATCATTGCAGACATAAAGAGGAAAGAGGCACCACCACTTAATATTTCAAGAGCATAATTCGTTTTTTCCCTACCATCTGAATCAACCTCAGGCGGAAAAGCCTGACCAAGTTGAGCAGTAATCCACTTATTAACAACAGAATAACCGATCATCATGGTCGCATCTTCGCCCATGTTTATTACTGTATTTTTTGCAATATCAGACAAAAGAAGCCCCCAATCCTGTAGGCATAAAAGGATTCATGACTGTCATATCAATCGCGGGGTTATAAACATTAGAACGACCTAAAAAGGGAACAAAGGGAAAGCTAAAATCATCAATCGACGGAAGATCATCCTCATCAAATCGATCGTTGTTTATATCCGTATGATAACGAGCTAAAGAAGCATTACGAGCCATTTTAAGTTCATACGGAGAAATTTCACCCACAGGAGAACCGTCCGATTTGGTAAGTGGTAAACCGTCAAAATCCTTAACCACAACAGGCGTATATTCTAACTCTGTTCTCATAATTGAATATTCAGAAGCAGTAATAAGTGAGGGGGTAAGTTCTGCTAAAGTTTTATTTATAGCCATCAAACCACCCGAAATAGCTAAAAGATTTGAATCAAGCGAAGAGAACAAAGACAAAGAGCTGAGAGTAGAGGAATTGATAGCCTCAGTAATACCCTCAACAGATTTTTTCAACTCAACTTGGAATTTTATCAAAGGAGCATCTTTAAACTCTTCCAATGCTTTAGTATTAAATGTCTCTAATTCCTTACCTGTTTTAACGAGATCCGTTGCCATCTCTTTGACAGATCGACGAGAAATAGTAGAAAGCTCATTACGTTCTCCAACAAGTTCAGATTCAAGCGTGACAATATCAGAAACTTTTTCGAGTGCAGTTTGCTTTTTTACGGGCAAATCTACTTTACGAACTACGGGAAGATTCGTTTTTACGGGAATTTTTGAGGGGGACACTAGATATTTTTTAAGAGCCTTTGAAGCCAAAACAGAACCAACGGTAAGACCCGCCCTCTCAATAAAAGGAATTAAAAGGGGCAACATAAGAGACCTTTTAAAACTGAATTAAACCGAAATATTTTAAAAGAAATAAAGCGAAAATACCACCCAATAACCTTAAAAAATTTAATCTCAAATATTGAATCATAACAAATTCCTGATGTATTTTTCATCATATTACACCCCCCAAACTTAAGGGGCGGTTACTGTAGGAGTTACAGCAATGACGAGGGCTTCGGGGACGCTAAGAGAATGACCATCATCACTAAGTAGATCATAGATTACTGTATAGCTATTATCGGATACAAGTGCATTAAATGAACGAATAACGACATAGGTATAAGGACGAGAATCAACCTTGACAAGAGTCCCGTCTATAAATTCACTACCTGACCCGTTGAGAGAGGTTAAAGTGGAAGGAATGACAAGCGCATCAAATTTGGTTTTTGAAAGTTGAGACAAAGTTTGATTTTCCGCTTCAAGTGTTGCAATTTTTGAATCTGAAAGGGTTTTAGTGTTGGAAAAGGCAAGGGTTAGGCGATCAATTTCGGATTGATAGTAAGTTGTTAAACCACTAGAAATTGTTTCATTAACTTTTGCTTGTCCTGTAGAAATAGAAGCTTCATCAATGGCAATAGCCAAAGCAGATTTAAGAGCTAAAATATCAGCATCAAAAGAAGTTTTTAAAGCTATTTTTTCAAGATCGAAATCAGCTTTCATCGTGTCAGAATTTGAAACAATTTCAGCTTTAAGTTCTGTAATAACAGCTTGAAGTGCATCAGGAGAAGAATAATCTGAAATAAAGAAACCAAGATTAAACAAAGAACTTAAATCAGAAATCGAAAGAGAAAGAGAAAGTGCATAAGTAAAAGCAGGAAAAAACCTATTAAAAATTCTATCACCAACCGCAAAATAACCAATAGTAGAAAAAAAAGTAAATTTAACATTACGCAAATCAATAATATCAGTACCGGGAGGAATTAAAGAATTACCAACAGAAAAAGAAGTGGCATCAGAGGGGAGAAGAGAAAATAAATAATCAAGAGTAAAGCAAGAAAGTGCCCAACCTATACCGTTATTATCTAAAGAAGAGGGATTGGGGATAGCATACTGCTGAGAAGAAGTATAAGTAAAAGGAACCGAAGCAGAACGGGAACCATTATCAGAAGAAAAAAAGATGTAAGAACTATGAAGAAGAGTGGAAGTACTGTAAGAATTAGAATTAAAATCAACAGAAAACTCATAATGAGAACCAAGGCTAGGGCTAGAAGAGATGGAAACATTTACAGGAGATGGAGAAAAAGAAGAAGGACAAGCCAAAAAACTTGATGAAAAAAACGATTTATGAACAACACGAATATGAACATCCATAAAAAGAAAAAAATCACTATCAATGACAAAAGGAACCTGAACACCATCAACAAAGAGAGCGTTACGGTCAGAAGAAACGATTTTGCCATCAGAAAGAACAATAGACGCTTGAGAATAGGGAAAGCTATAAATAAAATCACTTTTTGACTCAGAGAGAATTAAATTAGCTTTACCCGAAACAAGAGAAAGCGAAGGATGAGAAAAAAGAACAGCGGGAGACTCAGGATAAGAAAAGAAAAAATCAAAAAAAGAACCAATATTAAATCCTGAACCGTTTATAGTAATATATTTATAAATCATCTTAAACCCCCTCTCCAAAATAGAAACGACCACGAACATTACGATAATCAGCTTCTGTAATGCTATTGTTATCTTTATTCGCAAGATACCAAATTGACTCTTTTACAGTATCCAAGACCTCACCGTCTTTTGAGCTTGATGGATTGGACAAATAGGATCGGAGAACCGACAACGCAAGGGGGAGAACAAAATTAGTGATTATGGTTGGTATCACAAAAACCTCCTTAAAATATTGGATGGTGGAGAGATTGATTTACAAGGCGAGCCATTGGATCAGCAACGTAAAAAGCCAAATTATCTTTAACATTATCGTGAATGTCTATAACGTCTAAACCTAATTTCCTTTGTTTTTCGATTTTTGAAAAATGAGCAGGGAGTTTTTTTAGATTATGGTCTATCAAACCCAGCTCATTATTTTGAATACAACGATTATCAGCCATTTCAACGATTTGAGAAAAAATATCCTCATTAAACTCTCCGAAATGTTTAATAATCGTACTTACAGAGCCACACACAGCGTTTAAAGCATATATGGGGCTAGTTTCCTTTACTTGAACAAAACGGAAGTGCTGAGGAGGTTCTACGTTGTCGTACTTCTCAATGAGCTTCCACAAGGGATGAATGTCAGAACGTTGAAAAATCTTTTTCTCGTTTTCTTTAGTGAAAAGCTTTTCTTCACCTTTATTATTAGTGTAATACCCCTTTATCAAATCAATCGCCATATCCTCTTTAATATCACGATAGGAAAAATACTTGATGAAAAAATCCCACAAACCCCCAATATTATCGAGAAGAACGAGAGTGTGATCGTAAGGGAGTGATTGATCCACAGTGAAAATATTCTTTAATTTTTCTCTCCTTATTTGAAATTCAATGCGCCAAACGTCTTTATTTTCATCATAACCTTTTGAATTTTTGAGTTTCCAAAGTTTTTCGACGTGCATGGAGTCAGGGTGTTTTTTTGCTTCAGCAGTTTTGTTGTAAATGCGTAGCATATTAGAACCCGTGCCAAAATAAAGAGTTTCGAGACGACGAGAAGTAAAAACCATTTTACGCCCTATTTCGCCATCATCTCCATCAAGTGCTTCCATTTTACGCGCACGAGTTTTCATACGGTACGTATCAAAGAGATTAAAGCGATGACCTTGAACGTCACACGCTAAGTGAATCTCTTGAACTTTTGAAAGATAATCGCCGTGAACATAAGCTTTAAAAAACTCATTTACTTTTTTATGTGCACCGTATAAGCCGTAATTCACGAGGAATTGCGAACGGTATTCAATTTTAACCGATGGGTTACGGTTAGACATTACATTAAGACGTTTAGCGAAAGCGATAGATACATCACCGTTTTTGATAACGACACTATAACCCGTCACAGACGTTGCCATCACTTGCCATTTATTCCCACCAACCTCTATATCAATAAAGCGGTTCGCATTGTTCATGTCGTGAACGGTTTGGGCGATTTCTTTGGAGTTCATAAGACCATCTACGAAAAGATTATAGTTGTCACAGTCACCCGAAAGATAAAGTGCTTCTTTGAATGTGTCGACGTGGTGGGAAAGTAATTGCATTAGATAGAACCCTCATTAAGTTTTTTTAACTCTACTTCCTCAAACGTTTTTAATGAGGGACGATCAGAAAGCGGAATATTTAGCCACTTTTGGAAAATAACGTGCTTTTGCTTTTTGAGGTTAAGGGAAGTTGTCCCTTTAGACCCCCTTGTTAATCCAGCTTGGGGAGAAACCAAACGTGGACAAAAATTAAAAACTTCTCTCCCCTCATAAGCCAA
>JAABPY010000191.1 GCA_011391735.1 Sulfuricurvum sp.
AAGCCAAATCAAACTCTTCTTTATCAATTTTAATAAACAAAATAGAATTATGAAGCTTTTTAAAAAAACCTGTGTTGGTTTGATGATACGAATAATTGCCAACTGTGCACGAATGAAGATAATAATCTCCATGAGGGATTAGACGACTATCTGATGATGTACTATTAGTTAAAGCAGAAAGTTTAGGGGTGTATGCCATCCAATTATGATCTATCATTTTAAAAATCCATTTCCAATTGAGTATATTTAAGAAGAGGACGAGCTTGCGAAATGCTTATTGAGGAAATCCAAACCAAACGGATAGATTTATACTCAC
This sequence comes from Sulfuricurvum sp., assembly GCA_011391735.1. Lineage (GTDB taxonomy): Bacteria > Campylobacterota > Campylobacteria > Campylobacterales > Sulfurimonadaceae > Sulfuricurvum. The sequence goes on from JAABPY010000191.1 coordinate 317, forward strand.
TGCTAGAAATCTTTTTCCATAGAATTTTATGGATAGGTTTCGAATAATAAGAAGAATTCTTGCAGCAATAATCAAAACCGTTATAGATAAAACGATCAATTATCAAATTGCTATCAATAACGTAACGATGTTGAACCTCTTCCAATGAAAGAGGAATGGAAGAGGAAAACATTTAAAGAACTTCGATTGTGTCGAAAATGTAGGTAATGGATTCATTACCAAACGATTTAACGAGACCTAAGCGACCCGTAAAAAGACACGTAGAGTTTAAAGGGGTGGTATTGAATTGTTCCGACGTGACGGGGACTTCAATCTCTCCACCCGTAAACGCAACTTTGAGGGATGAGCGAAGAGGGTAGAATAAGAGGTTACCGTTAGCGTCAACAATCTGAACATTGTTTTGCATACGAGGTTTAGGTTCGGATTGAAAATGAGAGATAACCGTACCAGCCAATTTAATGACATTTGTTTGAGTGAGTTTGAGATATTCACGAGCTTGTTCTTTTACATCTTGTGGAGTTAATGCGTTTGCCATTATTGAGCCTTTTTTATTTTTTTAAAATGTTTAGAGATAGTGGTTTGATGGAGACCACAAACACGAGCTAATTTATATTGAGAAACTTTCGAAACACCATCCTCTAAAAGTTTAGCAAGGGCGAAAGTGATTTTTTCGTCAATAGTCATTTTTTAATGGGTCGTTTCGTATGGAAAGAAAGACGTGAAACAATCGCACGGAGCAAATGAGCCATAACTGCAACTAGAGCAACTTTAGCGTGCTTGCCTCTTTCTCTTTGTTTTAGATACTTTTCTTTAATGATTGGATTAGTACGAACAGCAGAAACCGAAGCCATATAAAGCATTTTAAGAACTTGACTATCACCACGTTTGGAAATCTTATCTTTTTTCTTAATGGACGTTCCCGACTGATAAGAGACGGGATTAAGACCAAAAAATGAGGTAAGTTGTCGGATATTGAATTCGTCGAAATGATCGTAGAGAAAAGGGAGGATAAACAATAGCAAAGTATCACCTACCCCTTTAATGTCATTTTTGACAAGATCGAATTCAGGGCACTTTTCTTTTAGAAGCGAAAGAGAGTGTTCAAAAAGAAACGTTCGTGTAATCTTCAATTGTGCAACTGTCTTTTCAATTTCGGAAACTAAAACCTTTGTATCTTCTCCATATTCGAGGGAGTGAATAAGGTTTTTAAGCTGTCGAGATTGCTTGTCAAGCTGAATAATTGAAGTTGTAAAAGGCTTAAAATAATCACGTATTGGATAAGAGAGAACATTAAAAGAATCTCCCTTAAGAAGATAATAAGCGATAGCGTAAGCATCAGTCTTATCCGTTTTACCTTGGATTTTTAAAGATTTACGAAAATATGAGATCGTAAGAGGATTTATAACAAAAGCCTCAAACCCATTATTCGAGAGATACAAATGGAGCTTTTTACTATAAACCCCCGTGCTTTCAAATCCTACTTTGTCGATTTTATTGGAATGAAGAAGTTGAAGAATAGAATCAAATCCAATGGTATCATTGGAAACAACGCTATAAATGGGCGTGCCATTGATTAAGAGACAAATGTCTAAGGTCGCTTTAGAAACGTCGATGCCACATACTTTTAACATGTCGAAACCTTTATTTCTTATTTGAGATCGTCGAGTCTCTTAATTACGTCATAGGTTATTCGGTGGGACTCTATTTAGTTATCGTGGTCGAGCCACTGTTAGTTATTTGAGTTCACGCCCGAATACTACAAAAAAAAAGCGTTATAATTTCACAAATGAAGCGAAAATTAAGCTTTTTTATTTTTTGTAGGTTTCGCATTATAGAAAACTTAGTTATAATACAAATCGTTTAGAATAAAATAAGGTGCAGGTGTGGGTAAATATCAACTAATCAGCCGTCATTTAGAAAATTTTTTGAGTCACGAGGTACGTAAAACAGGTCTTAAAAAAGTAGTGATTGGGTTAAGTGGAGGAGTTGATTCGGCGGTAGTGGCTGTATTGGCGCATCGGGTGTTTGGGGATGATTTATTGTGCGTCAAGATGCCGTCCCATTTTTCGTCTCAAAGCAGTTTGGAGGATGCCAATGAGCTGTGTGAAACTTTTTCATTGCGTTGCGAAGTACAAAGTATTGAATCGATGCTTCGAGCCTATTGTACTGCGGATATGTCACCGCTTCGCATTGGAAACCTTTCGGCACGGTTACGGATGGTGACACTCTTTGATATATCGGCGCGTGAGGGGGCATTGGTCTTGGGCACGAGTAATAAAAGTGAATTGATGCTGGGGTACGGGACACTGTACGGTGATTTGGCAAGTGCCCTTAACCCTATTGGTGATTTGTATAAAACGGAAGTTTTTGAGTTGGCTAGAGAGTTAGGGGTGAATGCTTCGATACTCACCAAAGCTCCTTCCGCCGATTTGTGGGAGGGGCAAAGCGATGAAGCGGAGATTGGTTATTCGTATACACAGCTTGATCGTGTTTTGCAAAGATACGTCGAAGGTCGTCATACTAAAGAGGAGCTTGTAGCATCGGGAGAAGATCCTATTTTAGTGAACATGGTGATAGAACGCATTTACAAAAATCAGTTTAAGCGAAAAATGCCCCTGATTGCAAAATTGACATCACGAACCATTAACCATGATTTTAATTATCCAAGAGATATAACTTTATAGAGGAGATTTTTATGAAAATACCATTTTACCGTGTAGAAGTTGGCGGAGATGAGCGTGAAAAAATTGATGAAGTGCTTGACGGTGAAGCACCCAATATTATTGAAGAGTTAGAGTCCGCTTTTGAATCGTATATCGGTGCAAAGTATGCCGTGGCAACCTCCCATGGGACTTCCGCACTTCATTTGGCCATGTTGGCGATTGATTTGAAACGTGGGGATAAAGTATTATGTTCGATTAATACGTTTCCAGCTATTCCTGAAGTGGTACGTCATTTTGATGCAGAACCAATTTTTATCGATATTGATCCCACCCTTTTTACCATTGATTTGGATAAGCTTGAAGCCCATTTGGCAGAGCATAAATCCAAAAAACTCAAAGCAGTAATCGTATCACACATCGCAGGGCAAAGTGTTGATTTGGATCGGTTGTATACCATTGCATCAAAATACGATGTTAAAATAATCGAAGATGCCTCCGATGCGTTGGGCGCAACCTATAAAGGACGTAAAATCGGTTCTACTGGTGCTGCGATTACCTGTTTTGATTTTAGCCCCCATTTACGCCGTAATGTGTGTAATGGCGGTATGATGGTCAGTGATGATGAAGAGATTATCGAACGGGCAAAGTTGCTACGTTATCATGCCCTTACTATCGAGGATGAGACTTTAAGTTATGTCTATAATGTGAGTGATATTGGGAGCGAATACACGATTAGTCCCCTTGATGCAGCGATGATTTTGGTACAGCTTGAAAAGCAAGATGAGATTATTGCACGTCAACAAGAAATTGCGTCCATTTTTAATAAAAAACTAGCTAATGCACCCCACATTACATTACCTGTTGTAGCTGGCGATCACGCTTTTTCTCTTTATATTATCAAAATTGATAAAAATCGTGATTCGTTTGCCCGTGAACTTAGTAATCGGGGGATTGAAACAGGGTTGCATTATATCCCATTACATTTACTCAACTACTATAAATTAAAATACTCACTTCGTATCAATGATTTTCCTGTAGCACTGCGTAATTTTAGTCAAGTCCTTTCACTTCCAAACTATGCTGCTTTGAGTGATAAAGAGATAAAAGAGATCTGTGACGCCATTGTGGAAGTGGCTTCGACACGCGTTTGAAACGTTTGTTCGTACAGTGGGGGGAGAAGTATCTCTACTCCCCCACCTTTTCCCAAAAACTCCTCTCTTTTTTCCTCCTCCCCATAAGTATGTTCTATTGCACCCTTGCCTATCTTCGTTACCGTTTGAGCGCCCCTAAAAATTTTGGGATACCCGTTGTGAGTGTTGGTAATCTCACAGTAGGAGGAAGTGGAAAAACCCCTCTCGTTATTGCCCTTGCTTCTCATTTCAAAAGACCTGCTATCGTGTTGCGTGGATATGGACGACAAAGTAGCGGGATGATTGTTGTCAAAGATGGCACAATTATGTGTGATACGTCCCTAAGCGGTGATGAGGCGATGCTTTATGCAATAAGCCTCCCTGATGCTGTCGTGATTGTCAGTGAGAAGAGAGAGCTTGCCATCGTTGAAGCAAAAAATAGGGGGTGTACAATGGTATTTCTTGATGATGGATACGGTAAGCATGGGATTGCGAAGCTTGATCTTCTTATTGAGGTCTCTACTCCTAACACCTTCTGCCTCCCTAGTGGTGCGTATCGTGAAAAGCTGTGGAGTGGTAAAAAAGTCATTTGGGTGAGAGAAGGGGAGAGCTTTAATCGTCATGTAACCATTTCGAATCCAACCTCTAGTATGATATTGGTAACGGCTATTGCACGCCCCAAGCGATTGGATCCCTATTTGCCCAAGGTGTCCGAGAAAATTTATTTTGAAGATCACCATTTTTTTACCCTTGAAGAGCTTCAAGAAATTATTACACGCACGAAAGCTACGAGTTTGCTTATTACTCAGAAAGACTTCGTTAAAATAGCGCACTTTAATCTCACTCTTTCGGTATTAATGCTCTCTTTGGAGCTTGACGAAGAGTTGATAACCACTGTAAAGGAATATACTCATGCAACGTAAGATTGAAACCGTTAAAACCCTAATGGATGCGATGCCATTTATCAAAGAGTTTCGTGATGAGATAGTTGTCATCAAATACGGCGGATCTGCCCAAAGCTCTGATGAACTCAAAGCAAAATTTGCCCAAGATATTGTATTGCTTCATCTTGTTGGAGTCAAGGTCGTTATCGTCCACGGCGGTGGAAATCGTATTAGTCAGCTTTTAAGCGATTTAAATATTCCCACCGAGTTTATCGACGGGGAGCGAGTAAGTACCCCTGAAGTGATGCGTGTGGTCGAGATGGTTCTTAGTGGTGAGATTAACAAAGAGATCACCTCGTTGCTTAACTCTTATGGTGCCAAAGCAATTGGTATTAGTGGAAAAGATGCCCATTTTCTAAGAGCTAAACCCAAAGATGAAGCAAAGTTTGGTCTCACAGGACGAGTAGAGAGTGTCAAAGCTGATGTCATTCATAATCTTTTACGGGAAGGTTTTATCCCCGTTATTGCCCCTATTGGTGCCGAT